>CAJBXX010000001.1 GCA_903959715.1 uncultured Alphaproteobacteria bacterium
AAGCATGATTGACGAATATCCAATTTTAGCAATCGCCTGCGCTTTCGCTAATGGTACTTCAAAATTAAATGGCTTGGCAGAATTAAAAGTGAAAGAAAGTAATCGCTTAACGATGATTGCCGATAACTTACAGAATTGCGGTGTTGAAGTCAAAATCGGTGACGATTTTTTAGAAATTAAAGGTGGTTTCGCGATGCCAAAAAATATTGTTGAAATTAAAACGGCGATGGATCATCGTATCGCAATGTCATTTTTGATTATGGGGCTTCGCCTAGAAAATGGCGTTCAAATTGATGATGATGAAATGATAAAAACAAGTTTTCCGAATTTTGAAAAAATTATTTCGCAATTTATATAAAATAATAGTTTCTATCTTGAACAAATAATTTTTCCCTATTATAAACATTTTTTAGTTTAATTTATTAATTTAAAAATAAATATTATGACACAAAATTTTCGTCTCGAAACAGATTCTTTTGGTGAAATTAAAGTCCCGGCTGAAGCCTACTACGGAGCTCAAACTCAAAGAAGTATTCAAAATTTTCCAATTTGTACCAACAATGCTGGACATAAAATGCCCAAAGAAGTTATTCATGCGATGTTGTTGATAAAAAAAGCCTGTGCTTTGACTAACAAAGATTTGATGGCTGTTGATCCGAAATCCGATGAATTTAAAAAATTTTCACCCGATTTGGCGGATAAAATTGTCGATGCGGTTGATGAAATTTTAAAAAAATTCGAGTGGTTTTATGAAAATCATTTCCCTTTAGTGGTGTGGCAAACCGGCTCTGGCACTCAAACTAACATGAATGTTAATGAAGTTATCGCCTCGGTCGCCAACGAAAAAGCTACGGGCAAAAAAGGCGGAAAATCGCCGATTCACCCCAATGATCATGTAAATTTAGGACAAAGTTCAAACGATACTT
This sequence comes from uncultured Alphaproteobacteria bacterium, assembly GCA_903959715.1. Classification (GTDB taxonomy): domain Bacteria; phylum Pseudomonadota; class Alphaproteobacteria; order Rickettsiales; family UBA1997; genus CAILUF01. The sequence goes on from CAJBXX010000001.1 coordinate 927, forward strand.
TCCCTACAGCAATGCATGTCGCCACGGTTTTAACAACTTATCAAAAACTTTTTGCCGACATTGATTCGTTTCGCTAATGAACTTGCTAAAAAAGAAAATGAATTTAAAGATATAATTAAAATTGGTCGCACCCACACCCAAGACGCAACGCCAGTTACTTTGGGACAAGAATTTTCGGCTTACAAAGTGCAAATTCAATGTGCTTCGGTTTTTATTGCACAAAATATGCCATATTTAGCGCATCTTGCTCAAGGTGGTACGGCAGTTGGCACCGGATTAAATTCTCATCCGCAATTTCCTGATAAATTCGCCGAAAAAATTAGCGAAGTGGCGGGAATTGAAAAAATTCATCAAAGCCTTCTCGAGTTAGATTTATGTAGAACTGATGCCAAGGATGGCGTTTGGCAAGTTAAAGATTCTTTGTTGAATAATCTTGGTTTAAATTATGCCGATGCTTTTTATTCGAGTAAAAATAAATTTTTCTCACTGGCTTGCAATGATGAGCTTGTAAATTTTTCGGGAGCATTAAATTCAACGGCAACTTCCTTGATGAAAATCGCCAATGACATTCGCTTTTTAGCTTCGGGACCGCGTTCGGGACTCGGCGAAATTTCTTTGCCAGAAAATGAACCAGGGTCGTCAATTATGCCGGGAAAAGTCAATCCAACGCAATGCGAAGCCTTGACGATGATTGCGTGCCAAGTGGTCGGCAATCATCACGCCACAACGATTGGCGGTATGAATGGACATTTTGAACTTAATGTTTTTCGTCCGATGATTATTCGCAATGTTTTGGAATCAATAAATTTAATTTCCGACGGCGTTAATAGTTTCATTGATAATTGTTTAGTAGGAATTATTGCCAATCAACAAAGAATAACGGAACTTCTCAATAATTCTTTGATGTTAGTGACAGCGCTTAATCCTTATATTGGTTATGATAATTCGGCAAAAATTGCTAAAAAAGCTCATAAGGACGGCACAACTTTGAAAGAATCGGCTTTGGCTTTGGACTTACTTACTGAAGAGCAATTCAATGAATGGGTTGATCCGAAAAAAATGATATAATTTAAATTTGAAAGACTCAAAATCGAAAAAATGAAAGAAAAAATTATAAATTTCTTAAAATCAAAAACGCACCCCGAAGCAAAATTTATAATTTTAGGGTTGCTTTACATTATCACGATGAATGTAATGACAATATTTAGAATATTTGATTTACTTACTTTTTTTTGTATTTATTTTTGTATAAAACATTTAAGTTCAAAGCCTACTCTTTCTAAGAAAAGAATGTTACTTTCTTCAGCGATAATAATTATTTTTGTTTTAGAAATATGGATTTTAATTAACTATTTTAGCTTCATTTGTTTTAACTCTTTTTTCAATTCGCAGATAAAATCAAGTGCGAATCCAGATCTTTACAAGGTTGACTTATTCACAGTTTTTTTGTCATTTATTTTATTTCTTATTTATTGGATTGTGAATTATTTAAAATCAAAT
>CAJBXX010000002.1 GCA_903959715.1 uncultured Alphaproteobacteria bacterium
TAAGCCAAAATCAAATTAATCAAATATTTCAACTGGCAATTGAAGTGGGAGAGGTTGCCAAGCAAGACTTTTTAACCAAAAATTTTAAAATTTTTAATAAAAATGATGGCTCTAAAGTTTCGTCAACCGATATTGAAATCAGTAAAATAATTCAACAAAAAATTTTGCAAATCGCTCCAAATATTCCAATAGTTTGTGAAGAGGGCGATATTCGTGATTTTGAAGGTGAGATTTTTTTCTTAATTGATCCAATTGACGGGACTTCAAGTTTTATAAATAATAATGTTGAATTTTGTATTAACATCGCTCTAATCAAAGATCGCAAGCCCATTTTTGGATTAATTTATGCTCCATTATTTGAGGATGGAAAAATGATTTTTAATAATTATGAAAATAAAATAGTTTTACACAATAATCGTGAAAATAAAAATTTTATCATAAATAAAGTTATTTCCAATCAAGATTCACTAAACATTATTACAAGCTCTAGATCCAAAGATGAAGATGTTAGAATTTATGTTGCACAATTTTATCCACAATTTATAAATAATTTTAAAGTTAGCAAATTATCTTCGGCAATTAAGTTTTTTAAAATAATCGAAGGCGATGCCAATCTTTATCTTCATTTGCGTAAATCAATGGAGTGGGATACCGCTTCGGGTCAATGTTTGATTGACTTGGTCGGTGCTGAAATTAAAACTTTAAAATATCAAGACTCAAAGTTTTTTTTAGGTGAAGAGTTGCAATATAAAAAAAATAATTTTATTAATAGTGGGTTTGTCATTACTAAATAATTTTTGTAAAAATGGTTAGAAAATTTAGCTTAAAGTGCAAGGTTGGAGGAGTTGAATCGCCGATTGATTTTTATGTCGGAAACCCTCAAGAAACCTCGCACCCAATTGGTTTTCAAATGAAATATTTAAATCAAAGGGGCGTCGAGATTCCAGAAAATGTAGTTAATTCGATGGCGTCTTTAAATGAAATCGCTAAAAGAAATCGCATTCCATTTGAAGAATTGATTCAGTTTGTAACTGATGAGTTGAACTCAAGTGAATCGGTTAAAAATGCCTTTAACAAATTTAACGAAATTAGTCGCTCAATTGTAGAAGAAAAACAGCAACAAAATATAAATTCTAATGCCAATAATTAATGAATTTTAAATTATGAAAACAAAAAAAATTGCAGTTTTATGTGGCGGATGGAATTCGGAAAGAGAAGTTTCTTTGCGGTCGGGGGAGGGTGTTTATCAAGCTTTGATAAAGCTTGGATATAATGCCGAAAAAATTGATTTTTCGCATCAAATCTTTGAAGATTTAAAAAAAATTAAACCCGATATTATTTTTAATGCGCTTCATGGTCAATATGGCGAAGATGGGCGTATTCAAGGCGTTCTCGACATTCTTGAAATTCCCTACACTCATTCGGGATTAATTGCTTCGGCGCTTTGTATGGATAAAATTTTAACTCGTAAAATTTGTTCGCTCGATAATATCGCCTCACCAAAATATAAAATTTTGAATAAAGGCGAAGATGAAGAAAATAAGCAAAAGATTTTTGAAATTGGTAAGCCCTTCGTAATCAAGCCCATCAACGAAGGATCAAGCGTTGGAGTTGAGGTAATTTTACCAAATTCAAAATTTGATTTTAGTGAATTTAAGTGGCAATATGGCGATCAAATGATTTTAGAAAATTATTTAGCTGGACAAGAAATTCATGTGGCGATTATGGATGGCAAAGCCTTGGGAGCAATAGAAGTGCGTCCTCACGGCTTATTTTATGATTACAATTGTAAATATACGGCGGGAATGACCGATTATATTATGCCCGCAGAAATTTCCGCCGAAAAATATGCCGAAGCTTTAAATCTTGCGGAAATATGCTACAAAGCCGTGGGTTGTCGCGGTATTAGTCGCGTCGATTTTATTTTAAATAATAAAAATTTTGGCGATAATTTATTTCATTTGCTTGAAATAAATACTCATCCGGGATTTACTCCAACTTCACTCGTTCCCAAAATCGCTAAACATGTTGGAGTGCAATTTGAAGATATTGTTGAATTTTTAATTAAAACCGCAAAATGTGGATAAAAAATTCTCAGCAAAATGTTAAAAATTTTTTTCTCACCAATTCTTTTTGGCGAAAAATCAAAAATATTTTAAATGGCTTTGTAAAGCCAATTTTATTAAGATTTTTTTTTGGTTTGTTTGTTGTAATTATTATTGCGTTAATAGCAATTCAAATTTACAACCCCAAGCTTTCCATGCAAATAAAAGATAAATGCAATAATTATTTTTATCGATATTTTGAACTCGATGATTTTGATTTTTCCACCATTAATATTTCCGGAAATAAGAGGGTTAAAAATGAAGAAATAATTGCGATTATTAAAAATTTTGAGATTGAAAAAGGCTCTCTTGTTAAAAAAAATAAGGAAAATATCGATCTGGCTTTTTTGGTGCAAAACCTAATCGATGAAATAAAATTAAAATTAAATTGGATCGACAAAGTGACCATCAAAAGATTGATGCCGAATGTTCTAAATGTTGAGGTTGTCGAATATCAACCATTTGCGATTTGGATTAATGACGACAAAAAATTTATTATCGATAAAGAGGGTAATTCAATTCCTTTTCTTGACGAATATGAAAATAATGAAGAGTTTAAAAATATGATAATTTTGTCGGGCAAAAATGCCAATCAAAATGCTAAATCTTTGTTCAATATTTTGGTTATTAATTCCGAAATTAGCCAAGATATTTATTCGGCAAATTGGGTTGGCAATAGGCGTTGGGATATTCGTTTTTTCGACGGATTGTTGGTAAAATTGCCAGAAATTGAAATTTCCGATGCGTGGCGAGATTTAATAAAAATATATTTATCATCAAAAAATGATAAGGCGATCAAATCAATAGATTTAAGGGTTGACGGCAAGATTTATTTTCAGTATTATGACAAAAAATCTCCCGATCTTCACAAAATCTAACTTTTGCTTTAAATTTCGTCGTGCTACGCATTAAATTTGCTTACGCAAATTTAGTTTAATATTGAATCGCTCCACGGCGAGTAAATCGCCGTATCCGCGATGAATTTTTGTTTTTGGATTTTGTTTGTTGATAAACGCTTCATCTTTTTCTTCGAA
>CAJBXX010000003.1 GCA_903959715.1 uncultured Alphaproteobacteria bacterium
AATTTAACAATAAAAAATTTTATTTGAGCTTTAATATTTATTACTTGCTGGAGAATTTTGGATAGAATTTTGATTGTTTTCGATGTTGTAATAATTAGTCGGCGGAACATAATATTGATCAGCATCATAATATGGCGTAGCATATTGTTGTGGTAAAGCATATGGGTTGTTATAGGCTCGTGAATTCGGGGCGTATGGTTGATATTGCTGTGTCGGAGCATATTGATTTTGATATTGATACGGTGTTTTATAATTTTCATAATATTTATCTTGCTTAGAAGAGCAAGAATAAATAATAGCACAAAATATGATTAAAAAATATTTAAACATTTTTAAGATAGATTTATTTTTTTAATCATTGATTAATAAAAAATTTTGTAAAAATTTAAATCAAATAATTTGAAGTTAGATTTGTAAATTTTTTATTTGGTGCTAAAATATATTTTCATAAATCTAATTTCAAGATATATCAATAATAAACTTACGCAATATCTTTTTTAAAAAATATGACACAGCAAATCGATGAAAAATTTATTAATTTAGCGTTAAATTTATCACGAAAAAATCTTGGCATCACTGATGAAAATCCTGTAGTTGGATGCGTTATCGTCAAAGATAATATCATAATTTCCACGGGAGTAACCGCCAAAAACGGTCGCCCGCACGCCGAAATTGAAGCCATTAACAAAATTATTGATAAAAATATTTTAGTTGGAGCCACTCTCTTCGTAAGCTTGGAGCCGTGTAGTCATTTTGGCAAAACTCCGCCTTGCGTTGATGAAATTATCAAAAATAAATTTTCACGAGTAGTGATTTGCACAATTGACCCCGACGAAAGAGTGCGAGGCAAAGGCGTAGAAATTTTACAAAAATCGGGAATAAAAGTTGAAGTTGGAATTGGCGCAAAAGAAGCACAAAATATTAATCGCGCTTTTTTTAAAGCTAAACTAGAAAACAAACCTTTCGTCACTTTAAAAATCGCCACTTCGCTCGATGGCAAAATTGCCACTAAAAATTTTCAAAGTAAATGGATTACTTGCGAAAATTCACGCAAATTTGGCAATTTTTTACGCTCTAAAAATCAAGCAATTTTAGTTGGCGCCAACACGGTAAGAATCGACAATCCAAGCCTTGATTGCCGAATTTCTGGACTCGAAGAATTTTCACCTAAAAAAATTATAATTTGTAAAAATTTAGATTTTACTTTTGCTGAAAATATTTTTACTAAAAATCCACAAATTGCGACAATAATTTTATGCCCCGAATCGCAAAATAATCATCCAAATTTAGCAAAATTTTTGCAAATAAATCCACAAAATTTAGTAATTTTTTGCGAAGTAATTAATGAGAAAATTGATTTGGAAAATGCGTTAAAAAAACTTAATGAGATCGGCATAAATTCGATTTTAATTGAAGGCGGAAGTTCGATAATTACGCAATTTTTGCAAAATAATTTAGTCGATGAATTAATTTGGATTCAAGCCGGAATTATTATTGGCAATGACGGCTTGGAAGCGGTCGGCAAGCTTGGAATCACTAATTTAAACGATGCAATTAACAATTTTAAATTACAAAAATTTTGGAATTGTGAAAATGATTTAATTAGGATTTATCAAAAAATATTTTAACGCCTCTAAACTAAACACATTGTCCCACAATTTTTCTCAAAATCGCTAAACAGCCAGCGGTTTCAACAGTTGATTGCGGTGATTCTTGTGGCGGTCTCGGTTGAGCTGAGTTAGTTCGTTGAGCCGTGTTCGCTTGTTGAGCTTGATTCGCTTCTGCTTGCGACGCTAGAACAGCAACGCCATCTCGCTCCCCTCTAAGATTTTCTAAAATGGCATCGGCGATAATCGACGGTTTTCTTTTAATATCTTTCTGCTCTTCTTTTTTTTGATTAATCTCTTCAGCCAATTCCTTTTTTTGCATTAATTCTATAAGGATTAAAGCGTCTCTTTTTCCAATTACCGAAGCAGGATCTCTGGTATTCTTGATCAATGTTTGAACGGCTTGTATAATGCAATTGGGAAGACATTGAGAAACAAATTCCGCGGGATCCGCACAAGGTTGAATATCTTCAACTGATCGCCGAACTTGCTCTTTAATATCAGTTCCACTAAGGCGACCAGTCGCAATAGGCACAGCCCTATCGATTTCTTGCAATTTCTGAGCATCCATAGAATTGATCGCCAATCTAATCGCTATTTGCTCAAATTCGCTAGGAGAGATTGCCAAATTGGCAAATCTTTCAATTTCTTGTTTTTTTATAAACGCTGGCACTTCTTCGCATTTTTTCATGGCATATTCGGCGATGCCCATAAAAAAAGGTCCAATCGAAGTTGCAAGATGCGAAAAAATTTTCAAAAAACATATTACTTTTTGAAATCTTGGATCATCTTTTTCTTTTACTTCTTCAGTTCCCAAAGCTTGCGCAGCGGTAAAAAAACTATTGAGATCAGAAACTAGAGCTTCAAAATAATTATTATATGACGGAGTTTTTCTAATAATCTCAAGTTGTTTTTTATAAAAAAGATCTTTTTCGTCACTTCTTAAACTAAAGTCATCTTGTTGGTTTTGAACCGAAGAAGCCAAGCTTTTCTCTTGTAAAGATTGTCGACGATTTGCCAAATGTCTGTCAAAAGCCTCCATTATTTCTTTCATTGTCATAAGCCTGCCGATGCGGTCAACTCTTTCTTCAAGGGTATCAACCTTATCCTTAATAACTTCAACTTTATCTTGAAGAATTTCAACTTGACCTTGAAGATTTTCAACTTTATCTTCAACGACATTAAGTCTTTTCTCAACTACTCTTACTTCACTTTTAACTACTTTTATTTCACCTTCATTAACATCGACTCTCTCGCTCAAAATTTCTTGCTTACTTTTCATTTCAACAAGCTCTTTTTGCAAAACACTTTGTTGATCTTTGCAAATATCCACTATTTTTCCAAAACTATTTACCGCGCCTTGTAATGCATCAATTTCTTCTTGTCGTTTTTTTCTTTCTTTTTCGCTTAAATTATCATATTGTTCGCTAAATTCTCTTTTAAGCCTTTCTAATTCGCGAGATTTTTCCAAAAACATTTGTTTATTTTCCGAAAGTGTTTTTTCATTTTCCAAAAGCATTTGTTCATAATCTGCCACTGCTTTTGGGACTTTTTTTCTTTCTTCATTTTCTTCGACAACACTAGAATCCGAATCAAATTGCGGTATCGCGTTTAAAGTTTCTTGATGACCGTTGCGTCGTTCTTCTGATTGATAAAATCCAACATCGATACTTGTCGCAACTTCCGAAATTGAAGAAATTTCACTTCTTGGAGATTGCATTAAATGAGATTCGGGTCGCGCTTCTTGGCTTGAGGGCACCTCCTCCAAAAACACTTGATCTGGATTGCCTTGTGGCACATTTCCTGATTCCAAAAATCCAGTATGCGCAGTCACCACAACTTCTGAATTTGGAAAAATTTCACCCCTTGAAGCAAAAACTCCACCACCATCAACAGCCCTAGAAGATTGTGCAAAACTTCCACCATTATCAACTTTTCGAAAAACTTCTGAACGCATTCTGGTGCCCAAAGATGTCGCCGACAAAGCTCCGCCAAAATTAAAAGGCTCGGATCTGCGCTCAGAATTTGAAGACAAAAAAGTGGTGTCGCGCTCTCCAATCTTAAAAGTTGGATCAAGATCTTTTAATGCGTTTTTGTCTTTTATTATGGCACTCACCTTCGGATCAAATCGATTTAATGTCGCCGTTAACTCTTGAGCCTTTGATTTATCTTCTGGAGATAAATCATCATATCTTTTTTGAAGATTTTTATGTAATTCTGCTAATGTTTTAGGATTTTGATCGATTTCGTAAGATTTCAAACCACAATTAAAAGCTTTTTCTAATTTCGATTCCGCAAAAAAAGCTACAGATTCTTGAAGCAAATAATGGGCTTTTATTTCGGGTTCAATATTTTTATCTTTATAAATTTCTGCACAATATTCATGAACTTTTTCATAATTTTCACAATCAATTAATAAATCGACAATCTGTCTAGTGTCTTCTTCTTTTTTCGGATAACCCTGCTCTAGAAACGAAGACTTTTGATAAATTTTTTCATAAATTTTCAACTTTTCTTGAGCTTGCGGACTTTGATTGGCAAGCCTCAATCTTAAATCTGAAATTTCTTGCCGTCTTTCAATATTTGAACTTTTTTTCATAAAT
>CAJBXX010000004.1 GCA_903959715.1 uncultured Alphaproteobacteria bacterium
CCTGCCGAAATTTTGCCTTATGAAAAAGCAAAAGATGCCTTGGCGCAAAATCTTGCTAAAAAAGCTGTCGAAGACTTCGTTTCAAAGGGTCTCGACAAAGCTAAGATTAGTATATTGATTAAGTAAATTTGTTTTTAAATTTGCTAGCGCAAATTTAGCTTACATTTGAATCGCTTCGTCGCGAATGAATCGCGACATTCGCGATGAATTTGTGGTTTTTTATTTGCAAATCCCTTTGGGGCGAGCTTTGAAGTCGGCCTTAGTAAAGTCTCGAGAGAGCTAAGATTAGTATTTTGATTAAGTAAATTAGAAAAAACTTAATTAAAAAAACCCAATTCAGGCAAATATTTTTTAAATATAGCCTGATTTTTTTTAACAAAAATTTATAAAAACCTATGAAAAAACCTATGAAAAAAACATTATCATTAATCGCCATCCTAATTTCTTTACTTGGTTCTCAGGCTTATGCCAAAACCGAAGGTAATTATGTTGGTATTATCGCATCAAGAAACATTGTGAAAATTAAAAACACCTCAACCCTTGCCAGCGATAATGAAGAAGGTATGAATAAATTTTATAATCAAAGCAATAAAAATTCTAAATATGGCTTTGGCTTTAATTATAAATATGCTTTTAATTTCAATAATTTTTTTGTTGCACCCGAAGTCTCTTATGAGCGTTTGAATAACGAAATAAATTCTGGTTTTTTTGATGAAAGTGATAATTATTTTTCGCAAAAATTAAAACTTAAAAATGCAATAACTTTAAAATCTAATCTTGGTTATGATATTAATGATCAATTGGCTTTTTATGTTCCGATTGGAATTTCAAGATTTGGTTATGATATTGAAACAGCTGATGTGGACGGTGTTTATAGAAAATTTACTAAAAAATCTAATAATAAATCGGCCACATTTATAGGTTTTGGCTTATCTTATGAGCCAGTAAAAAATTGGATATTGAATTTGGAATATAATAAATATCAAAATTTTAAACTTACTTCGGTGGAAAAGGCAACTAATGACGGTGGGACAATCAATGCTAAAACCAATTTAGATGCAATAAAACTTGGTCTTTCTTACAGATTCTAAGTCAAATTTATTAACAAAAACTTCGTTATCATTGACGAAGTTTTTGTTTTTAACACCACTTATCCAAATGACAAAAAATATTTTAACAAATGTTAATTAAGCTAAAAAAATTATTTTTGCTGGTTTTTTTGTTAAATATTTTTTGCACAAAAAGCTTTGCTCAAAGCACGCAAGAAGCCATTAATCAACAAGATTGGATCATGCGTCAACAGCAAAATATTTTGGAAGATAAAAAACGCAATCTTGAATTTGATGCGATTAAAAAAGAGCGCGAAATTAACAAAAAAATTAAGCAAGAACAAATAAAAAATCAGCCAATGATTAGTGGCGAAATGTCAAAATGCGCATTGATCAAAGAGGTTCGCCTTGTTGATGCCAAAGTGCTTTCGAGTTTTCGTCAAAAAAAAATTGTTAAACCTTTTATTGGCAAATGCGTTGAGGCGGAAACTTTGGCGAATATTATCAAATCCGTTAATGATTATTATCACAATGCTGGCTATATCACCACTCAAATAAAGGTTCCGAAGCAAAATTTACAAAGCGGAATTTTTGAGTTGCAAATAATTGAAGGCAAAATCGGAGAAATTATTTTTGGCAAAAATCGCACAATCGAAAAAATGCAAAAATTTATGGCTTTTGGCGACGCCAAAGGCGAGGTTCTAAATATTAACGACATTAATCAGGGAATTTATCAAATTAATCGTTTACAATCGAATCAAGCGGTGATGAAAATTGCTCCGGGAGATAGAGTAGGCGAGAGTTTAATCACGATTGACAACAATAAAAAATTCCCCGCAAAATTTACGATTAGCACAGATAATTTGGGCAATAATTTTAGCGGAATTCAACGCACTAATTTTTCTTCGAGTTTTGATAATGTGCTTTTTTTAAACGATAATTTTAATTTAAATTACAGCACCAATCTTCATGATAATAATAAAATTAAAGATATGAAATCTTTCGCTGGAAGCGTTGCAATTCCGTTTAAACGCAACAGTTTTTCTTATGATTTTTCATATTCAGAATTTAAAGGTCAAAATGAAGGAAAGTTTGGGGCTCTAGTTACTACGGGCTTTTCGCAATCATCAAGAATTGCTCTTGATCGAGTTATAATTAACGACGCAAAATTAAGAATCGCGGGCAATATTTCTATTACCAACAGAGCCTCGGCGAGTTATATCAATAAAGATAAAAGTTCGGTTTCGGAAAGAAAATTGTCGATTGCAAATTTGGGCGTAACCGTTTCATCTTATCTCAACGACAGCACCAGCCTTTATTTAAACCCTTCTTACGCAAAGGGATTGAGGTTGATGAATGTAAAAAAAGATCGAGCTGATTCCTTGAATACCGTCCCGCGGGCCCAGTTTGACGCCCTAAAATTTTATGCCAATTTTTCTAAAAAATTTACTTTTGCTCAGATTAATTCTCCGCTAATTTTTACCAGCGAAATGAACGCTCAATATGCAAGGCAAACGCTTTATGGCTCGGAACAATTTTCGGTCGGCGGATATTATTCGGTGCGAGGCTTTCGTGAAAGCTATATCAATGGCGATTCGGGTTATTATTTTCGCAATAAAATCGCTTTTAATCTCGGATCTCTCATTGCGCCTTTTAATAAAAATCACGATGAAAAAAATGAAAAAAACGGCAATTTTTTTGATAAAAATTTGGCACATTTGCATAAATTTTCTTTAGAGCCATTTTACGATTATGGCTTTGTTAAAAATAAATATGTTGATAATGGTGCCAGCGGAAGGCTTGCCGGCGCTGGGTTAAAAACCATTTTTAATAGCAAATATTTTAACGCATCTTTGACTTATTCTTTTGCAACAAATCATTCACGATTAATTACGACAAATGTTAAAGAAAATAAAATGATTTATTTTGAAATTGCTACGGGCTGTTGTTGAAATAATCAAAAATTAGCCACTATTAATTATTTTCAAACATTCATCATAATTGAAGAGTTTCAATAGGAATTGATATTTTCTACTAGATTCTAATTCTAATTTTGGATCTTGATTTAAAATGAGTTGGGCGTTTTTGTTGGCGACATTTAAAAAATCGATATCGAAGCTTAAATCGGCGATGCGAAATTCGGGAAAGCCACTTTGCTTGGTGCCAAGTAATTCGCCACTTCCACGCATTTTTAAATCTTCTTCGGCGATGAAAAATCCGTCATTCGATTCGCGTAAAATATTAAGTCTTTTACGCGATTTTTCGCCAAATTTTTCGCCGTAAAGTAAAATACAAAATGATTTTTTGTCGGAACGACCAACTCTGCCACGCAATTGATGGAGTTGTGCTAAACCAAAATGTTCGGAATTTTCGATGATAATTATAGTGGCGCTCGGAACATCGATTCCAACCTCGATTACCGTGGTCGCAATCAAGATTTTAATCGCACTATTTTCGTCGGCAAAATCTTTCATAATTTGCTCTTTTTGGCTTTCTTTCATTTTGCCGTGAAGTAAAGCCAAGTTTTTTTCGCCAAAAATTTGCGATAATTCGGTGAATTTTTTCGTTACGGAAATTAAGTCGAGCTCTTCATTTTCTTCAATCGCCGGGCAAATCCAAAAAATTTTTTCATTTTTTTCAATGGCGTGCTTGATTGATTCACTAAGCTCCAGCGATTTTTTCATCGACATAATTAGCGTTTCAATTTTTTGACGATTTTTCGGTTTTTCGTCGAGAATTGAAATATCCATATCGCCATAAAGACCCATCATCAAACTGCGTGGAATCGGCGTCGCACTCATTAAAAGTAAATCGACATCTTGTCCTTTTTCAACGATTTTGAGCCGTTGCAAAACGCCAAAACGATGTTGTTCATCAATCACCGCGATGCCTAAATTTTGAAAAACAACATCGGGTTCTAAAGTGGCGTGGGTGCTGATTAGAATGTTGATTTTGCCACTCGCCAAATCTTCGCAAATTTGCTTTTTTTGTTTTTTAGTATTCGCCGAAGTTAAGAGGCAAATATTTAAATTAAAATCTTTTAAAAGTTTGGAAAAATAGCCAAAATGTTGAGTCGCCAAAACCGTTGTCGGCACTAGAATACAAGCCTGTTTGCCTTGAGCGATATTTTGCAAAGCCGAAAAAATGGCGACGATAGTTTTGCCACTGCCGACATCGCCTTGCAAAAGTCGCATCATTTTTTTGCTAGAAAAAATTTCATTATTAATTTCTTTCATGGTTTTAATCTGTGCTTGCGTAGGCTCGAAGGGTAGGGCGTTGAGAAATTTTTCGCCGAGATTTTCAACTTTTGTGCAAAATTTTTTGAAATCTTTTTGGCGATTTTTTGCCATTAAAACTGCAATTTGCCACGCCAAAAATTCATCATAAGCCAAGCGTTTGCGCGATAAATTATTAGGCAAAAGATCGTCTTCGGACTCAGGATTATGAATATTGCGCAGTGCTTGATAAAAACTCGGAAAATTAGTTTTTTTAACAAATTCTTTATCGATCCATTCTTCGCAAGAATTAGGAATTTTTTGTAAAATTTCTTTAATTTTATAAGCCAAAAATTTGTTAGAAATTTTTAAACTGAGCGGATAAATAACATTTATTTTCGGAAGTTGTTCGATATTTCTGGCATCAACAACTTGTTGTGGATGGTTGATTTGATTATCATTCAAGGCTTTTTGAATTTTGCCCAAAACGGCAATTTCGGCGCCGATTTTCAATTTTTCAATTTGACCTGGAAATATTTTGAAAAAAACTAAACTAAAATAGCCAGTCGGGTTGTAGCATTGTATTTTGTAAGGCTGATTTGATTTTGTCGGTTTCAAATGGCTTTCAATTTTACCCTTAATAATTATCAATTCTTGGTCAGCGACTTCAAATAATTTCGGCTGAAAATTAATTTTTTCGAGACGATAAGGTTTGTGCAAAAGTAGATTAAAAATTTTATCGCCACCAATTAGTTTTGATAAATATGAACTAAGAGTTTGAGCTACTCTATTAAGGCTTGAAAGTGGTTCTAACAAGATATAATGCGGGTTAATTTTTGACATAATTTCTAATAATCTTCTCTTTGTAAGCGACGATTTTCATCGCGTTTTTTGATGGTTTCGCGTTTATCGAATAATTTTTTGCCTTTGCCGAGCCCAATTATAATTTTGGCAAAATTCTTTTTGTTAAAAAATATTTTGATTGGAACGGCACTAAAACCTTGAGTATCAAGTTTTCCAACAATTTTGCTTAATTGTTTTTTATGAAGTAAAAGTTTTCTTTCGCGTTTCGGAAGATGATTAAAGCGATTGGCACCTTTATATTCGCTGATGTTGGAATTTATTAAAACTAATTCATTATTTTTTTCAACGATATACGCCTCGGAGATGCTTGCCTTGCCTTCGCGCAACGATTTCACTTCGCTTCCAAGTAATATCATTCCCGCTTCAATTTCTTCGGTGATTTCGTAATTAAAATGAGCTTTGCGATTTAAAATTTGCATAAAAATGATAATGTTGGTTTAATTTTAAGTGTTAATTTGCGTAAATATTTTATTGTCATAAATTTTTTTTACTAGAATAATTTTTTTAAGTTTATTATAAAAAAACTAGAATTTTTAGAGCTTCATAAAATTTTTAAAGTTTATGTTGCAAATAAAACTTTTTGTAAATAAAATATTCAACC
>CAJBXX010000005.1 GCA_903959715.1 uncultured Alphaproteobacteria bacterium
TATTTAAATTTATTTTTCTAAAAATAATCTCGATCTTTCTCGCCAAATCCAGCGTGAAGCAGGAGAATCATATTCTGCGGGGTTACAAGTGTTTTTGCAAAATGTAGGGTTGCAAGACGCAAGTTGGCGAGAGTGAAAATAAACGAAAAATTAAATTTCTTGAGCAATTTCTTGCAAAATTATTTCGGGATTTCTAATTAATTTTTTCTCAATTAATTGATAAATATGTTTTTTAGAAATAAAAATATTATTTCTTTTGAGTGTGGGATCTCGTCCTAGAGTTTCTAAATTAAAATCATAGAAATTATTTTTCTCTAAATTAAAAACCCCAAATATATTGTTTTCAATTTTAACATCAGAAATACATTCGATAAAAGTCTTAATTCTTTTATCAATAAGTTTAAAACTTCCTTCAATCTTAAATTTGCCGATATCTTCCTTTTCTGCGAAAACATTTTTTTTGATAGAAAGATTCATACTATCATTAAAATTAATAAACTCCTCAATCTTAACAACATCTTTTCTGAGTCCGTCTTTACTATAAAAAGAACTACGATTTTTTAATTTAAAAATATTAGTCTCATACATATTCATTCCTCTTTCGAAATGGTATCCGAATTTTTCTAAATCATGAGATGATAAAATAAATTCTATTTTGCATTCGGCATTTAGATCGGCAAATTCTTGAAAAATTAAACTCTTACTTGTGTCTTCGATCTGCTTCAGAAACATTCCTGATAAATCAACTGTTTTGGGATTTTTATTAGTAATTGAAGAATTTATCGAAGCATAAATCATAAATATTTTTTTATCTTTAGAACTTCTTTTTATCGTATTAAATTGATCTTCTGTAAGTCCAATCCATCGGTCATTCTCGGAAGTATTTTTTATTTCTGTAAAAATATTAGGATTCCTATGTAGTTTATTTTCACTTATCGCAACAATATCGGGTTCATTTTTTACTTTATTGTTATTTTTAATATCAAAATCTAATAAATATTTTTTTTCCTTATTTAAAATTGTTAATATTTTTTCTACTCCAATTTCAGCAAGTTTTCCAATGGTAAAAGAATCAAGAATTGCTCCCAAGCCTCTCGGCTCGCCACTGGTTCGACCAGTTGTGTTTTTTGTTGGTTCGATGTAATAAGAAGTAGCAAATTCAAAAACTCTTTTAAAATCCTCAAATAAAAGTTTATAATGATTCATGATTCGTTTACTCCGTCCAAAGCCAGTTTAATATTCATCGCAATTCTCTCAACGACGGGGATTGCCACCGAATTTCCGAACTGTTTATACAAAGCCGAGTCGGCGATTTTTGGCAATTTGTAATCTGCGGGAAAGCCTTGAAAATTAGCGCATTCGCGTGGTGTTAATTTTCTGATTCCTTTGTCGTCGAGAATAATTGGAACATTGTGTCCGCCCATGCCCATGTTGGCTGTGAGGGTTGGGCATGCCGAGTTTTTATTCTCACGAACATATTTTCGACGCCATTGATAGAGGGTAAATTTTTTAGTTACATCATCACTAATCCTAGAAAATAAAGGCTTGTCATTATAATAATATTTATCGTCAATTTCTTTTTCGAGACAATCTCGAATGGTTTTTGTCAGAGAAATTTTGCTTGGAAAATTAAATTTTTCGAAGGAATTTTTATTTTTAAAAGCCACAATATAAATTCTTTCTCTATTTTGCGGAAGGTTGCCGTAATCCAAGGCGTTCATGACTTTATCGCATACAAAATAGCCAAGATTTTCTAGTTCCGCATAAATAATTTTTATAGTTTTGCCATTGTCATGACTTTTTAAATTTTTCACATTTTCAAGTAAAATTACTTGCGGTTTTTTATCGGCAATTATTCTAGTAATATCAAAAAAAACATTGCCCCTGCCTTTCTCATCATTGAATCCTTGGCGATATCCAGCAATTGAAAATGGTTGACATGGAAAACCGCCAGCCAAAATATCGCAAGCTGGAATTTGTTGAGTTTGAATTGATGAAATGTCGCCGAGAAACATTTCGTGATTTTGATTTTCTAGAGAATTTTTTGAAGCAAAATTGTAATCAAAAGTAATTTTACAATTTTTGTCAAAATCGTTAGAGAAAACGCAATCGAACCCAGCATTTTCTAGGGCAATTTTAATGCCCCCGATGCCAGCAAATAAATCAATAAAAGATGGTTTTAATTTTAAAGAAACATTCTTTTTGATATTTTGCAAAGATGCTAAATTGTTGAACAAATCGAGATTTTCTTGATTAATATTTTGAGTTTTTATTTTGGTGTTGGCTTTCATAAAATTTTTTTTTATTTAAAGAATTTAGCAATTATAAACTCTAAAAAAATAATGCAAATATTTAATTCACAAATTCGCTATTTTATCAAAGAATTTTTTTATCAAATTTGCAAAATTTTTCAATTTGGCAACTTTTACAATTGGGCTTGCGAGCTTGGCAAATATAGCGTCCGTGTAAAATCATCCAATGATGCGCGTGAAATAAAAACTGTTTTGGAATTTTTTTTAATAAAGATTCTTCGGTTTTTTCGGGATTGGTTTCATCAACAATGCCAAGGCGATTTGCTACACGAAAAACATGGGTATCAACCGCGATTGTTGGTGCACCAAATGCGCAATTCAAAACTACATTGGCGGTTTTTTGACCTACTCCGGCAAGGTTTCGCAATGATTCAAAATCGTTGGGAACTGTTGAATTGTGAAGCTTGATTAATTGTTCGCTTAAAATTATAATGTTTTTAGCCTTGTTGTTGTAGAGCCCAATCGTTGAAATATATTTTTTCAATTTTTCTTCACCGAGATCGAGCATTTTTTGCGGAGTATCCGCAATTTTAAAAAGATTTTTGGTGGCCTTGTTAACCCCAATATCAGTGCTTTGAGCCGATAAAACCACCGCAACAAGAAGTGTAAAATTATTGCTAAATTCCAGTTCAGTTTTAGGTTGAGGATTGTTTTTTTGCCAAATTTCAAAAATTTGATTTATGTTTTTTTTAAGCATTTTTTATAAAAATTGCAATTTTGATTTTACAAATAAAATTTTTTTTCTACCTTGATTTTTACTTTCAATAATTCAAAAAGATTTTTTTTATTTTACATGAATATTAGCGACATAAAACAACAAAAGAAAGTCCATTTTATTGGTCTCGGCGGTATTGGCATGAGTGCTTTGGCGTTCATTTTAAGAAAATGGAATATCGCGGTTCAGGGTTCGGATTTGAGAGAAAATTATTTAACGCCGAAAATTCGCGAATCTGGTGCCTCATATTTTGTTGGACATGATGAAAAAAATCTTACCGACGATGTGTCTTTGGTGGTTGAAACTTCAATTATTAAAACCAATAACCCCGAAATTTTAAAAGCCCAAAGTCGCAATATTCCAATTTTAACGCGTGCCCAACTTTTGGCGATAATTATGCAAGAATATAAGGGCATTACTATTGCAGGAACCCACGGCAAAACTAGCACGACGGGCATGGTCGCGATGATGCTTGAAACCAATAATTTTGATCCAACGATAATTAATGGTGGCATAATTCATCATTTTCAAAGTAATTCTAAAATTGGAGCGGGTCAATATTTGGTGGCGGAATCTGATGAATCAGACGCTAGTTTTGTGAGTTTGCCAAGCTTTATCGGAGCTGTTACCAACATTGAGCCAGAGCATCTTGAATTTGCTGGATATGGCGGAAGTTTTGAAAAGCAAAAAGCCTGTTTTGAGAAATATATTACACAAATTCCACAAAATGGTTTATGCGTTTTGTGCATTGATAGCGAAGAAGTTGAAAAGATTTATAACAAAATTTCGGCAACTCATAAAAATTTAATAACCTACTCTATCAAGAAGTCCGCTGATATTATGGCGAAAAATATTAAAATGGATATTAGGGGTTTAACTTTTGATATTCATTTTAAAAATGGCGAAATTATTGAAAACGCTAAAATGCCAATCTATGGCGAACACAATGCCAGCAACGCTTTAATCGCAGTGGCGATTGCTAAATTTTTAAAATTAGATTTTAATCAAATCAAATTAGGTTTAGCAAGTTTTACTGGAGTTAAGCAAAGATTCACAAAAGTTGGTGAATATAATGAAGTTTCAATAGTTGATGATTATGGGCATCATCCTACCGAAATTATGGCGACCTTAAAAACTGCCAAAAATTTAGTAAAAAATAATCGCGTAATTTGCGTTTTCCAACCGCATAAATATTCTCGCGTTCACGATTTATTTAGCGAATTTTGCAATGCTTTTATTGATGCCGATTGTGTAATTGTTTCCGATATTTATTCGGCATCGCAAGCTCCGATTGAAGGCGTTACACAAGATGCAATTATCGCGGGCATTAAAAAAACGGGGCATAAAAATGTGATAAAGTTAAATCACGAAAATGAATTAGCTTCGATTTTAAAAACGCAAATCAATAAAGGTGATTTAGTTTTATGCACCGGTGCAGGAACAATAAGCTCTTGGGCCTACAAGCTTGAAGAGCAATTAAAAAATTCATAAAATGCAATTAGAAATCAAAGATTTGTCGACTAAAAATTCAATGATTGAAGCTTTTTCTTTGATTCATCAAATGTATAAAAAAATGAATTACGAAGCCTTTGAAATCAATCTCGATGAAATGATTTTACGCAATGATTACAAAATGGTGGCGGGTTTTTATAATGAAAAAATGATTGCGGTTTCGGGTTATTGGATAGCTAAAATGCTTTATTGTGGACGCTATCTTCAAGCCTCTAATTTGGTGGTTGATGAAAATTTTCGTGGTCGCGGTGCGGGCAAGCAAATCCTTAATTACCTTGAAAATAAAGCTCGCGATTTGGGTTGTGATAAAGTGGTTTTAGATTCTTATACTGAAAATAAAAAATCTCATTCGCTATATTTTGGCGAAGATTTTTATATTCGCGGTTTTCATTTTATGAAAGATTTAACTTGAAAATTTTATTTAATCATTGACAAAGATTTATAAATATTTTTAGAATTAAAAAAACACTTTATAAAAACTCATAAATATTAATTAATATGGAAAACTCAATCATTGTCGAAAACGCCGATAAAGCTAAAGCGAACATAGAATCAGTTTCAAATCAATCTCCTGCGAAATATACTTCCGCCCATGTTGCGAACTATATTTTAAAAACTTTTTTTAAAGAAAATATTGAAATTACGCCAATAAAATTACAAAAATTATTGTATATTTGTTACGGTTGGAATTTAGCTTTTTCCAACAAAAAATTATTTGACGAACCAATTCAGGCTTGGAAATGGGGCCCGGTAGTGCCATCAATTTATTATTATTACAGAAAAATGAAGGAGATACCAAATAATTATTATGTTGGTGTTTTTGATGAGGAAAAATTTGATTATAGCTCTCTTGAAATGGTGCCGATAATTCCCGAAGATGACGAAGAGACAACCGATGTTTTAAAATTGGTTTTATCTAATTATAAAAATAAAAGTGCTTTTGATTTGGTAAGTATAACTCATGAAAAGGAAAGCCCTTGGGACAAGGTTTATAATAAAGATAATATTCCAGAATCTGGTAAAAATTTACCTCTAAATGATAGCGATATAAAAAATCGTTCAATGAAAAAAATTCTTGATCTCTATCCAATTGCACAACAATAATAAATTTTTTGAATGACAAATTCGCCAAACAGAATTGATATAAATTTAATTAAAAAAGCTGATCTTCTTCACAATCAAGAATCAAAAAAAGATAATGAGGGAAACTCTAGAGATGCAAAGCAAGAGGCTCAAGACTCATTTTATGAACAAGAAATAAAAGATAAAATTCTCTCTAGATCGCAAAGGACAGATATTTTTAAATGGGTGGTTCGCGTGAGTAGTTTTTATTTATCAGCTTTGTTTTTTATATTCATGCTCAACGCTTTGGAAATTAAAGAATTTGTTAATATTAGGACAATTTTTTTGATGTTTTTTTCATTAATATCGTTGGTTATAATTTTTGTATTTAATAATAAAAACAATGATCGCCCCAAAGTTAATGATCGTTTTTTGGAAACAAAATTTTCTGCGAAAAAAATTATTAATATCGCTGTTTTGTCATTTATTGCGTTGATTTTATTTATAATAATTTATTTAATTTTTGATTTTCGCTCTGATGATAATCGGCTTTCGGATTCGGTGATGATAGCGTTAATAACAAGCACAACGACTACAATAATAGGGCTTCCCGTGTTGATAGTTACCTCGCTTTACAAAAAAGAAATGGGTGAGAAAAACAAATAAAATCTTCAAAAATTTTAAATCGAAAATAATTTTATTATAAAAATTATTGCCGATGAATGATTTTATTTTGCTTGGAAGCGATTCAATAATTTAAAATAAATTTATCTTGGTAAATTTGAAGTTTTTAAATGTTTGGAATTTATTGAAAGATGGTGCTATCAAGTGGAATCGAACCACCGACCTCTTCATTACCAATGAAGTGCTCTACCCCTGAGCTATGATAGCCTAAGTCGTGAATCTTACCTCGTAATTTAAAATTACGAGGCAGATAATATTAAGATTTTTTAGCTTTGATTTCGTCAGCAACATGCGACGGCACTGGTTCGTAAGAATCGAATTCCATGCTATAGCTAGCACGACCTTGAGATAAAGATCTTAAGCCGTTAACATATCCAAACATTGATGCCAAAGGCACTTTAGCGGTGATTACTTGAGCCACATCGCGACCTTCAACATTTTGAATTTGTCCACGACGCGAGTTGATGTCGCCAATTACATCGCCCATATAATCTTCGGGAGTGACAACTTCAACTTTCATGATTGGTTCAAGGATAATCGGACCAGCTTTTTCCATAGCTTCGCGGAAAGAAGAGCGAGCGGCAATTTCGAAAGCCAAAACACTTGAATCGACATCGTGATAAGCGCCGTCAATTAAGCGTGCCTTCAAACGCACTACGGGGTAGCCAGCCAAAATGCCGGTTTCTTTAGCTAAGGTGAGGCCTTTTTCGACGCCAGGAATATATTCTTTAGGAACGCGACCGCCAACGATTTCGCTTTCAAAAATAAAATTTTCTTTGGAATCTGCCGGTAATGGTTCATAAATAATTTTTACTTTAGCGAATTGACCCGCACCGCCCGATTGTTTTTTGTGAGTATAATCAGATTCATATTTTTTAGTTATGGCTTCGCGATAAGCAACTTTTGGTTGACCAATGTTGGCTTCAACTTTGAATTCGCGTTTCATGCGATCAACGA
>CAJBXX010000006.1 GCA_903959715.1 uncultured Alphaproteobacteria bacterium
AAAAATTAAATTTTAATTCTTAATAAAATTTTCAAATAAATAACCTAATCTTATAAAATTTTAATGTCAAAATTTTTTTATACAAAATTTAAGTTCAGTTAAAATTCCAATTTATAATTTGACTTTGAATTTTTTATTTTTTACTTTAAGGAAATATAATAATTTATGAATTTCTTAGAAGCTTAGTTTTAAGTTTTAACCAAATAAAAACAAAACCATGAAAAAAATATTATTAACATTAACGACAGTTTTTGCAATATTTTCTAATCAACATGAGGCATTGAGCGGAACCAAATATACCAACATTGGAACAGGTGCAATTACTGGGGTTTATTATCCAGCTGGCGGGGCAATTTGTCGACTTTTAAATCGCGGAAGAAACGAGCATGGAATTAGATGCTCGGTTGAATCAACGGGTGGTTCGGTTTCAAATCTTAACGCCATCAGAAATTCAGGAATTGAATTAGGAATTGCTCAATCCGATTGGCAATATAATGCTTACAATGGTTCGGGTTTTTTCGCCGATCAAAGTCCGTTCAAAGAATTGCGTTCAGTGTTTTCTCTTTACACCGAAACTTTCACAATTGCGGTTTTAGAAAAATCAGGCATTAAAACTCTCGATGATATCGTTGGTAAAAAAGTAAATTTTGGTCCGCTTGGATCTGGTATGTATGCCACTATGGAAGTTTTAATGGGTGTAAAAAATTGGAAAAAAGAAACCTTTTCGGCAATCACTTATTTGCAACCATCAGAGCAACCAACCGCTCTTTGTGAAGAAAAAATTGATGTTATGATTTACGCGGCGGGCAATCCAAACGGCGTTTTACAAGAAGCAACGCAATCTTGTAAAGTTAGATTAATTCCAATCGATATCAAAACCGTTGATAAATTAATCGAGACCAATCCATATTATGTGAAAGCTGTTGTTCCTGGTGGAATGTACGCTAACAATCAAGAAGATGTCCAAACTTTTGGAGTTAAAGCAAGTTTAGTTACATCAGAAAAAATTTCTGACGATGTGGTTTATAACATTACTCGTGCGGTATTTGAAAATTTTGATAATTTCAAAACTCTTCACCCCGTATTTTCTTCTCTAAAAAAAGAAGATATGGTTAATCAAGGAAACTCCGCTCCAATTCATTCGGGAGCTCTAAAATATTACAAAGAAGCTAAATTGGTAAAATAATTTTAATTATATTTAACTTTAAGAATGACCACAACAATTAAGTATTTTACCGTGCTTTTTATTGTTATTTTTTTGTTCTCTTGTGTTTCATATAGCCCAGTCTTTTATAAAAATAAAAAATTTATAGAAGTGGGTTCCAGCGTTGCCAATCAAGATTTCGAGAATTGTAAAACCGAAGCAGAAGAATATCTTAAAGAATATAAATTGAGAAAAGCTTCAAATGAAGCGCGAAGAAAAGCCGTTGCAGGCAGTATATTTGGTGGATTATGGGGTTTGGTTTTTGGCAATTCAACTCAATCAATTCTTGAAGGAACCTTTGGCGGATTAATATTTGGTGGGCTCTACGGAGGATTTTCTTCGTTGGCAGATGATAAAATTAAGCCAGATGAAATTAAAAAGAAATACATCACTCGATGTTTAAATCAAAAAAATTACGAAATTATTGGATGGTATTAAAATGAAAAATATTTTTTCTTATCGAGGGATTTTACCTAAAATTGATGAAAATGCTTTCGTCGCTCATAATGCAATCATCGCGGGCGATGTTGAAATTGGCAAAAATTCGAGTATTTGGTTTGGTTGCGTTTTGCGAGGCGATGTCACCAAAATTACAATCGGTGACAATGCCAATATTCAAGATAATTGCGTTATCCACGGCACTCGGCCCAATCACGCTCAAAATAAAACTGGTTCCGAAGGTGCTCCAGTTGTGATTGGAAACGGCGTTACGATCGGGCATAGTGCCATAATTCATGCTTGTATAATTGAAGATAATGCTTTTGTTGGAATGGGTTCGATAATTATGGATTTAGCAAGAGTTGAGCAGTTCGGAATGTTGGCTGCGGGAGCGGTTTTGACTCCAAAAAAAATTGTTAAAGCGGGCGAAATTTGGGCAGGAAATCCCGCTAAATTCTTTCGTCAAATGACGCAAATTGAAAAAGATTACATTAAAATTTCCGCACAAAATTATATCGAATTAGCTAATGAATATCGCCAAAAATAAACCCGCAACAAAAAACATTTTTTCTTTGTTAAAAAAGAATCAAATAAAGTTTTTGTTGACCATCGCTTTCATGTTTATAATAACTTTTGTAATTGCTTTTGTTGTAATTTTTTATTGCGATATTTTTTATAAATTTAGCGATTTAGCCAAAGAAAGAATTAAAAATAATCCGCAAATAACTTTTATTGTTACGCCTTTATTATTTTGGCTTTCGGCTTTTTTATATAAAAAATATGCTTCAAACCGCTTCGGGACAGGTCTCGATAATGCAACATTTGCTTTAAAAAAACTCGAAAAATATCCCAACCAATATAAAAAAATTTCTAATTTAATTGGATTCAAAATTGCTTTAATTATTTTTTCCAGTTCTTTGATTTCAACATATTCCGGAGGCTCTTTAGGGCGAGAAGCCCCATCAATAATGATTGCAGTAAGTATTGTTGTTGGTGCTTCATATTATTTGCGTAAATTTTTATTGAAAATTGCATTAGAAATCTGGATTTATGTTGGCTATGCAATCGGCTTGTTCATTGCCTTCAACGCCCCAATCGCTGGCATGATTTATATTACCGAAAAAATGATTAAAAACAAAAGTAAAAACTATTCTAAGATTTTACTTTTAAGTGTTTTGGCAATTTTAATTTTAATATTTTTGCCAAGTAGTCAATCGGCAATTTATCCGGTTTTTAATATTGAAAAAATTGATTTTAAATATTTTAAATATTTTATTTTTCT
>CAJBXX010000007.1 GCA_903959715.1 uncultured Alphaproteobacteria bacterium
AAAATTTTTTATTAAAAAATAAAAAAAACTAATAGCATATTTTTTAAACATGCTGTAAAAACTTAAACCTCAAATCCCACTTTTAACAAAAACCTTTTTTAAATTTAAATCTCGATTTATCTTTCATGGAAGAAAAATTTATTAAAGTTGTCGGTGCCAAAGAGCATAATTTGAAGAATGTTAACATTGAAATTCCGAAGAATGAACTTGTCGTCGTGACGGGTTTAAGTGGTTCGGGCAAGTCTTCTCTGGTTTTTGACACAATTTATGCCGAAGGTCAAAGAAGATTCGTTGAAAGTCTTTCAGCTTATGCGAGACAATTTTTGGATATGCAAGATAAGCCCGATGTTGAATCAATAACGGGTCTTTCGCCTGCAATCGCCATTGATCAAAAAACTACTTCACGCAATCCGCGTTCAACGGTGGGAACGGTTACCGAAATTTACGATCATTATCGACTACTTTTTGCAAGAATCGGAGTGCCCTACTCTCCCGCTACAGGAAAGCCAATCGAAAGCCAATCATCATCGGTAATTGTTGATAAAATTTTAGCTTTACCAAAAAAAACTCGTATTTATATTTTATCACCAATTGTGCGTTCGCAAAAAGGTGAGTTTCGTAAAGAAATGATGAACGCTAGAAAACAAGGCTTCCAGAGAATAAAAATCGACGGAGCTATTCATGATCTAAATGAAATTTTACCGCAACTTGATAAAAATAAAAAACATAATATTGAAATTGTGGTCGATAGGATTGTTATTTCCGAAGATCTCGGCAACCGCGTTGCAGACTCGGTTGAGACCGCCTTAAAAATATCCGAAGGTTTGATTTGTGTTGAAATCGTAAGTTTCCCAGATGAGCATTTGGCAAAAATTAAAACCACAAATTCCAAAGTTAAAGCCAAAAAAGAAAAAAATTCAATTGAAGAAGAAGCTTTGCCGGAAGGCTCTCCAATCGCCAATAATGAATTATTAAAAGCTCAAATTGGCGATATTGTTTTATTCAGCGAAAAATTTTCTTGTCCGGTTTCAGGCTTTACAATTTCAGAAATTGAGCCGAGATTATTTTCTTTTAACTCGCCATTTGGAGCGTGTAAACATTGCGACGGGCTCGGAACTGAGCGTTATTTTAGCATCGATTTATTGGTCGAAGATGAAAATTTATCTTTGAGACAAGGTGCAATTTCAATGTGGCAAGGCGTTCAAGAGCGTTTTTATCAACAAATTTTGTCGGCGATGGCAACGCATTACAAATTTAGTTTAGACGCTCCATTCAAAACACTCTCGCAAGACATAAAAGATAAAATTTTTTATGGAACGGGAAGCGAGGAAATCGAATTAAAAATTGAAGATGGCTTAAAAACAATTCGTGTTAAAAAAACTTTTGATGGCATCGTTAATAGCATGAAGAAGCGGATCGCTGAAAGTGCCAATGAAGATGGCGCCGACGAATTTTTAAAATATCAAGCACTTAAAAAATGCGAATCTTGTAATGGTTATCGTTTAAATGAGCAATCTTTGTCGATTAAAATTGCGGGTTTGCATGTTGGGCAAGTAAGCGCCATGTCGGTTGAAAAATCGATTGAATGGTTCAATAATTTACCTAAATTTTTAACGCCGATGCAACGACAAATTTCCGAAAGATTGCTCAAAGAAGTTACGCGTCGTTTAGGATTTTTATCAAATGTTGGATTGGAATATTTAACGATTAATCGTGAAGCCGGAACGCTTTCTGGCGGTGAGGCTCAACGAATTCGTTTGGCTTCGCAAATTGGCTCAGGATTGTCGGGCGTGCTTTATGTTCTTGACGAACCGTCAATTGGGTTACATCAATCCGATAATGATAAATTAATTACCACTTTAAAAAATTTACGCGATTTAGGAAATTCGGTAATCGTTGTTGAGCATGATGAAGAGATGATGCGCGAGGCACAATATTTAATCGATGTTGGGCCGGGAGCCGGAATTCATGGCGGTCAAATTATTTCAGCGGGCAGACCCGACTTCGTAATCCAAGATCCAAATAGCATTACGGGTCAATATTTGAGCGGTAAAAAAGTCATCGAAATTCCAAGCAAAAGACGCAAAATTGATAATCAAAAAATGATTCGTCTCAAAGGTGCAACTTTAAATAATTTAAAAAATGTTGATCTGGATTTGCCGTTAAAAGTTTTTGCGGCGGTTTCAGGAATTTCTGGCGGAGGAAAATCAAGTTTGATTATTAAAACTTTATTTCCTGCGCTTGATAAAATTATCAATAAAGCTAGAGCGGCTCCGGGACCTTATCAGGGGCTCTTCGGGCATCATTTAATCGATAAAATTATTGAAATCGATCAATCGCCAATCGGCAGAACGCCTCGCTCTAATCCTTGCACTTACATTGGAGCCTTTACTTTTATCCGTGAATTTTACGCCAATCTTCCCGAGTCTAAGGCGCGTGGTTATAAAGTCGGCAGATTTTCTTTTAATGTCAAAGGCGGAAGATGTGAAACTTGCCAAGGCGACGGCGTTATAAAAATCGAAATGCATTTTCTTCCCGATGTTTATGTTCGTTGCGAAACTTGTCACGGCAAACGATATAATCGCGAAACTTTAGAAATAAAATATAAAGATAAATCAATTTCTGATATTTTAGAAATGACCGCCGAAGACGCTTGTGCCTTCTTTTCTAACATGTCGCATATTCAAGAAAAATTTAAATCTTTATGCGATGTCGGCTTGGGCTATATCAAGATCGGACAAAGTGCCACAACGCTTTCGGGTGGCGAAGCCCAAAGAATTAAACTTGCCAAAGAATTAAGTCGCAAAGCAACGGGAGATACGCTTTATATTCTTGATGAGCCGACTACGGGCTTGCACTTCGAAGATATTAGCAAGCTTCTCAAGGTCTTGCATAAATTGGTCGATTCGGGTAATTCAATTTTGGTTATTGAGCATAATCTTGATGTTTTGAAAACGGCAGATTGGATAATTGATATTGGTCCTTGTGGCGGAGAAAAGGGCGGATACATTGTGGCTCAAGGCACTCCCGAACAAGTGGCGAAAGATAAAAATTCGGTTACCGGGCAATATTTGGCGAAATCTTTAAAAAATAATTCTAAATAATTATGGAGTTTAAAGGGCTTCAAGAATCAATGGCAAGTTGCTCATTTTATGTTCAAAAAACCATGAATGAATTATTGCCGGAAGATTTTTCCGATTCAAGAATCGTTGAAGCCATGCGTTATTCAAGCCTTTCGGGCGGTAAAAGAGTGCGTCCATTTTTAGTTATGGCGATCGCCAATATTTTTAATTTTCCTTTTTTAAAAACTTTAAAATGTGCTACGGCGATTGAGCTTGTTCATGTTTATTCTTTGATTCACGATGATTTGCCGGCAATGGATAATGATGATTTTCGTCGGGGCAAATTATCTAATCATAAAAAATTTGACGAAGCCACGGCAATTCTTGCTGGCGACGCATTGCTTACTTTCGCTTTTGAAATTTTATCGAGCGTTGATTCTCATAAAAACCCCGAAATTCGTTGCGAATTAATCAAAACTTTATCAAAAGCGATTGGCTTTAGAGGCATGGTGGGCGGGCAAATGATTGATATTGAAAATATAGATAAAAAAATTTCTCAAGAACAAATTATTAATTTGCACAGACTTAAAACTGGAGAATTATTTATGGCGTCGGCGGAATGCGGGGCAATTTTGGGCGGAGCTAATGCGCAACAACGGTCGGCGATTCGTTATTATGCTCATGATTTAGGATTGGCATTCCAAATCAAGGATGATATTTTGGATCATTTTGGAACTGCGATTGATAAAAATAAAATTGACGAAGCCAAGCACAAAAAACCCAAAGAAAACGCCAGCATAGTAGATATAATAGGCATTGAACGGGCACAACAACATATTAAAATTTTAAGCGAACAAGCAAAATCCCATTTAAAAATTTTCAAAGAAAGAGCGAATATTTTGAATGATTTGGTTGATTTTCTTATCGATCGCGACAATTAAATTTAAGGGTTTTATTAAATATTATTTTATTTAGCAATAAACCTTGTTGACAAACAATTTTAAAATTTTATTTTTGCACATAGTTCTTTTTATAAAAAAATTCCTTATCAAAATTTATTAATTAATTTTTTGAGAGAAAATTTTATTTTTAAAAAAAGAAAACTGATCAAAAATCAG
>CAJBXX010000008.1 GCA_903959715.1 uncultured Alphaproteobacteria bacterium
CGTAATATTTAAAAGACAAGCAATGTTGAATCGAGTGTTAGTTATTAAATCGAGTTGGTATGAAGAAACTTCCAAAATATAATTAAAATTATTTTGGTTTTGCGGTAATTCAAAACAAGCAATGCCAATATTTCCACCGATTTTTGAAGCTATTTCAAGTTTTTCAAAAATATAGCCTGTAAGTGCCGTGGTTGTAGATTTGCCATTGGTTCCCGTGATCCCAATAAAATCATTATTTTGATGATTTAATTCGTAAAAAATTTCAATATCGCAAGCCAATTTTGCTTGAGTTTTTTGGCAAATTTCAAGAATTTTGTGAGGCTTTGGAAAGTGTAAAGGAATGCCGGGGGCAAAGGAAATGGTGGTTTCTTTGTCAAACAAAATTTGCTCAACATTTTTAAAATTTATGTTTGGATATTTTTGGGCATCATCCGCAATAACCTTATGATTATCATCGGTTGCGACTATTTGAAAATTTTTTTGAGTTAATGCTTTAGCGGTTGAAATTCCGGAGATTCCAAGCCCATAAACAACAAATTTCTTCATGCCAAGTTTTGAGTAAATTTTAATTAAAAATAACTATTAAATTTTAACTTTTTCTTTCTATAAGACAAGCAAGTTTTTTACTTTATTTTTAAAAATTTCATAAAAAGTTTTTCTTGTTATTTGGAATTTTTTAAAATAAATTCAATCGAAAATTTCATCTTTTTATCAAAGACAATTCTAGCAAAATGAAAAACATTGAAATCACTGAAAAGTTAATTAAAGATCATAATTTAACGCAAGAAGAATATTCCAAAGTCCTTGAAATTCTAGGTCGCGTGCCCAGCATTACCGAGCTCGGAATTTTCTCGGCAATGTGGAGCGAACACTGCTCTTATAAATCAACCAAAAAATGGTTAAAAACCATGCATACCACAGCGCCTTGGGTTATTTGCGGTCCGGGCGAAAATGCTGGCGTTATCGATATTGGCGATGGTCAAGCCGTTATTTTTAAAATGGAGAGTCATAATCATCCATCTTTTATCGAGCCTTATCAAGGCGCGGCAACGGGTGTCGGTGGTATTTTACGCGATGTTTTTACGATGGGCGCGCGTCCAATCGCTAATTTAAACGCGTTAAGATTTGGCGAAATTTCTCATCCAAAAACTAAACAGCTTGTTAATGGAGTTGTGTCAGGAATCGGCGGATATGGCAATTGCGT
This sequence comes from uncultured Alphaproteobacteria bacterium, assembly GCA_903959715.1. Classification (GTDB taxonomy): domain Bacteria; phylum Pseudomonadota; class Alphaproteobacteria; order Rickettsiales; family UBA1997; genus CAILUF01. The sequence goes on from CAJBXX010000008.1 coordinate 1,205, forward strand.
AGGCGTTCCAACCGTTGGTGGCGAAGTGACTTTTGATAAAAGTTATAATGGCAATATTATTGTTAACGCCATGACCGTTGGTTTGGCTGATCAAAATAAAATTTTTTATTCCGCCGCCTCTGAAATTGGAGCGAGCGTTGTTTATGTCGGCTCAAAAACGGGTCGCGATGGCATCAACGGAGCCGTCATGGCATCCGACGAATTTAAAGAAGGCGATGAAGATAAGCGACCGACGGTTCAAGTCGGTGATCCATTCGCCGAAAAATTATTGCTCGAAGCTTGTCTTGAATTAATGCAAAGTGATTGCATTTTATCAATTCAAGATATGGGCGCGGCGGGTTTGACCTCTTCATCTTTCGAGATGTCGGGGAAGGGCGGAACCGGCATCGAACTTGAGCTCGAAAAAGTTCCTCAACGCGAAAAAAACATGACTCCTTACGAAATAATGTTGTCGGAAAGTCAAGAAAGAATGTTGATGATTATCAAGCCTGAAAGAGAAGATTTTGCTAAGCAAATTTTTGAAAAATGGGGGCTTGATTTTGCGGTGATTGGCAAAGTGACAAATACTGGAAGAGTTATTATTAAAATGAATGGCGAAATTTACGCCGACATCCCATCTTTGCCTTTATCAGAGAACGCTCCCGAATATGACAGACCGTGGATTTAAAAATTAAATTTTGTTATTTGAATAAATTTTAAACCCTAATATTTAATCAAAATATTGTTTTTAGTTAAATTTTTATTAATATATTAAAACTAATATGAATTCTGCAAAATTAGGAATTATAATTTTTTTCTTTTTAACTTCGCAAGCATTAGCAAATATTAAAGTTGTTGAGTGGAATGAAGAAGCTAAATTAACCGATTATGGTCGCGTTTCAAAGTTTTATATTAAAATTCAAGCCACGAATTTGCCA
>CAJBXX010000009.1 GCA_903959715.1 uncultured Alphaproteobacteria bacterium
CCAATCCCAAAGAATTTGGTGAAATGATAAAAATTGGACGACGCGGATCGATTGGTTTTAAAATAAAAATTACTGGCAAGCAAGGGCATGTTGCTTATCCCGATATCGCTTTGAATCCGATCACCATGTTGATAAATTTATGCAAAATTTTGAAAGATCAAAAACTTGATAATGGCACTAAATTTTTTGATCCAAGTAATTTAGAATTCACTCACATTTCTTCGCAAAATTTGGGTTCGAATGTTATTCCAAACGAAGCTGAGTGTGCTTTCAATGTCCGTTTCAACGATGCACATAAAGCTCAAGAAATAATTGATTTCGTCGAATATGCTTGCCAAAAAACCATTGGCGGTGAAGGTTTAGCATTTAGCGGAAAATATCAAATTGAAAAACGCATTTCGGGCGAAGCATTTTTGAGCGAGCCAAAAAAATTAGCACAAATTGTGCAACAAGCGACGCAAAAAATTTGTGGCAAAACTCCGGTTTTGAGCACGAGTGGCGGAACTTCCGACGCTAGATTTATCAAGGATTTCGCCGAAGTTGTTGAAATTGGTTTAGTCAACGAAACAGCACATAAAATTGACGAATATTCGGTAGTGAGTGAAATTGAAAATTTACAAAAAGTTTATTTGGAGATATTAAATTTGCTAAAGCAAATTTAAGGGGGAAGTTGCATCGCTTCGTCGCGAGTAAATCGCGACATCCACGATGAAATTTTTAGATTTTTTTGAAGCTTTTGTTTCTGAATATTTGTTTAGTCAATGAAACGACGAATATTCGGTAGTGAGTGAATAGTGAGTGAAATTGAAAATTTACAAAAAGTTTATTTGGGAATATTAAATTTGCTAAAGCATTCGAGCTCTAGCTCCCCCCTTGAGGGCTCTTCGCGTTTAAAAAATAGCCTAAACGGCTATTTTTAGCGAAGAGGGGCGAGAGAGAATTTAACGGTAGTTAAAACTTTTAGCCGTGGGGGGTCAAAAAGCTAGAGCGTCAAAGGACTTGATATCATAACAAAAATTACAACAAAAAAATTCCAAAGATGGCGATATTTTAATTTAATATTGCAAAATTTTTTTGTATAAATCATATTAGGAAAACATAATATGATTTTGAAAAATGACAAACAAAAAAACATCAAAACAAAAGCAAAAATTAGCCAAAGAAATGTCGGTTATTCTCAAGAGAATAGCCAATCCAACGCGCTTGATGATTCTTTGTCAAATCGTTGAAAAAGAAAAAAATGTTTCGGAAATATTAGAGCATGTTGAAGTTTCGCAATCAGCTTTATCGCAACATTTAACGCTAATGAAAAAATATAAAATCATCAAAGATGAAAAATGCGGGAAGTTTGTTTTTTATTCAATCAAAGATCAAAAAATTAAAAAAATTTTAGGATCTTTGAGTGAAATTTGTGGTAAAAAATTAATTAAAAAATAGGAGTTTTTATGAGTATTGATAGAATTGTTATGGGCTTTGCGGGCTCTATGGTGTTGATTGGAACGCTATTTGGCATGTTGGTAAATTCCAATTTTTTATATTTAAGTTTATTTATTGGATTCATGTTGTTGCAATCTTCAATTACTAAATTTTGCCCGATGGCATGGATTGTAAAAAAACTCGGCGGTCAAAGTAAAAATTTTTTCTAAATGACAAATTTTCTTAGTGCAATAATTATTTTTTCTTGTTTGCTTAGCAATGTTGCGAGTGCTAAAACCGTGGCTTTACAGGTC
>CAJBXX010000010.1 GCA_903959715.1 uncultured Alphaproteobacteria bacterium
AGAAGATTCTCAAGATGAAACTTTCAATCAACAAATAAAAGAAAATCTTAGAAAATATTCTCCCTTTTATCTACAATCAATGAGGTATAGTGAGGGTCCAGCTTCAACTCTGTTATATGTTTCGGTTTCAGATTTTGATTCAGAGGAAGCTTTAAAAAAAATTGAGGCTTTTGATGTTGACGGAGAATTTAGGAATAAAAAAATAATTTTTGCTAATCTAGTTGGCGCTGAGGGGCTTGGGAGTGCTGGTCATTGGGATGTCGTGATAAAAAATAGTGGTTCATATGAGGTTGAGCATAAGATAGTTGCGGGAGATGGAAAATGTGGCTTTGTTTCTTCGGTTCTTATATTGAGTGAGATTTATAGCGAAGATGATAAAATGAGAGAGTTATCATCAGGATTGTTGCATGAAAAAGAAAGTCCCCAGTATGAGGGGGTTGAGGGGAGTGGAAGTCAAGTTCGTCAAGTGGGAACGGCTCCTCAATTCGAGGTCTCCCAAGCTTTAATAGACGGTTTGAAAAGTGCTGATTCAGAAGTGCATAAAGCTAAAATCGCTGATATTTCAGCCTTTCATAAAGATAGGATTGTAAATTTATTAACTTCACCAAGTCAACTCTTTCTATCACAAGACGAAGTTCACAATATTATAACGCAAAATGATATTTACAAAGAAGCTGTTTTGGCGGGTAATATTTTAGATTTAACTGATCTAAGAGCGATTGACAATCAATATTCTGAATCACTTCTTCCAGCTACATTTACTAGAGCAGGAAATCAAGATGAGGGTTTAGATTTAAGCAGAAACAGAACTCTTAAATCTGAATTTAGAAATATTGTTTTGGAAATTATGTATGAACAAAAAGATGAATTAGATTGGAATACTGATTTAAGAGCTTTGGTTGAAGAAAAATTAGGTAAAGAATTTACGCAAAAAATTACAACCGGATTAGGTGGTGAAATTTCTCTCGCGACAATATTCCCGACCGATGAATTGGGTCATCAAAAAGAATCTATAGCAAGAGGTTTTTATACCTATAAAATGAATCCTACTTCAATTACAACGGCACAAAAGATTTCAGAGATTTTTGATGTTTATTTAGATAAACCGCCATCTCCTCATGATATTGAAAAAGTTACAGCTTGTTCTTCGGTTTGTGAGCAAATTACGAATCTTAGGGGATTATCGGAGGATGAAAAAAATAGATTTATCGGGAAGGGGGATGCGATTAGCCAGAAGGCGCAAAATATTTATCCTAGCGAGTCAATACCACAACAATTACCACAACAATTACCACAACAATTACCACAACAATTACCAAAATCATCAGATGAAGAGAGGTCGCCAGGATTAAAAGCCATAGCAGATTTTCTAGAACCAGTTAATCAATTTTTAATAGAGCATATTTTAAAAGATTCTGATAGTGGGGTGCCAGGCACCTCTCCTAACCCAAGAAGGCGTAAAGATATTTTTGATACAATAGGTGCTATTTGTTGTAGTTGTGTGGGACAAGCAAGGAAATGAAAATAAAATAATCGATTATATTGAATTTAAAATTTAATTATTATCCAAAATCTTCTAGATTTAATTTCTGACCTAAATCAAAAAACATTTCATCATGAGAGGTGATGATTACTAAACCGCGATCTTTGATGCGATTTTTTATTAGTTCTCTAAGTTGTTCTTTGCCATCTTTATCAAGATTATTTGAGGGCTCATCAAGGAGCCAAACTGTAGCGGGGCAGGCTAAAAGTTTGCTTAAAATTACTCGTTGTTGCCAGCCAGCGGAAAGAGTTTTTATTGGCGAATTTTGCAAATCTTTTAACGAAAAAAATTCTAAAGCGGGAGCGACGGCGTTTTTGGTGCCAAATAAATCAGCGTAAAATTCAAGATTTTCTTTGACGGTTAATTCGGGTTTTAAAAAATTTTTATGCCCAATAAATTGCATATCACCATTGAAATCGTCGCGGAAATTTTCAATATTTTCATTGCCCCACAACACTCTTCCGCTTTGTATTTCGTAAATGCCGGCGATTAATTTTAATAGCGAAGATTTTCCGCAACCATTTTTGCCGGTGATGATTAAGGCCGAAGAAATACTAAGAGAAAAAGATAAATTGCTAAAAACTTTTTTGTTGTCTTTATAAAAACTTAAATTATCAATGGTGAGCATAAATTAAACAAAATTAATATAAATATGACTTTACTTACTCATGAAGCGGGCACAACAAAAACACCAAAATTTTTAGTAATTTTGTTGCATGGTTATGGTGCCAATGGTGAAAATCTTATTGAATTAGCAAATGAATTTCAACCAATTATTCAAGACGCTTATTTTATCGCTCCCAATGCAATTGAACCGTGGGAAGGCGGATTTCCTAATTCTTATCAATGGTTCTCGCTTTATGCCGGAGTTGAACGCAAGGCTCTTGATGTTTTGGCTCCAAAAATTAAAAATGCCAATCAAATTTTGCTAAAATTTATCGAAAATCAATTACAAAGATTTAATTTATCATATGAAAATTTGATTTTAGTTGGTTTTTCGCAGGGCAGTATGATGGCGATTTATCAAGGCTTGATTATGCCCAAAAAAATTGCCGGAATAATAAGTTTTTCGGGCAAAGTCGTTGAGCCACTGAGTGTTGGTGATGAAATTATTTCTAAACCAAATATCTGCTTGATTCACGGCACTCACGATGCGGTTTTACCTTTCGCTAATTTTGATGAAGCCCAAAAAATTTTAAAACAATATCAGGTGCCGTTTGAGGCTCATGCAATCGCTAATTTGGATCACACAATTGATATTAGAGCGGTAAGAATCGCCCAAAATTTTATTAAAAAAATTGTCGTTAAATAAAATAGATTTTATTTGAAAAAAATGTTGCATGTAAAAAAATATTATTTAAAATTAACGGCAAATAATTGCTTGAATCTAGGTTTGGCGATATATCTATAATCCAAAAAATTAAACAAAATGGCTAGAATAACAGTTGAAGATTGCGTTGAAATCGTTCCGAATCGTTTTGAATTATGCTTAATTGCCAGTAATCGTGCCAAAGCGATATTGTCTGGCTCAAACACCAATCTTGATCGTAAAGAAAAGCCAGCCGTTATTGCTTTGCGTGAGATTGCTAGTGATTTGATTGATGTTGATGCTCAACGAAAAAATATCATTAATTCTATAAAAAACCGCGGAATGGTTGATTTAAATATTAGTTCTTCCGACGAAAATATTGTTGAAGCGATTTCCGAAGAAACCGAAGCAAATATTATTTTGAAAGATGATAGCTTCGTATCTGAAAACATCGAAGTAAACGACTAATAACACTTCCACTCTTAAATGATGCGAATGAATTTTCTACAACGCTTCGTCGCTTTTCTCAATCAAAATTTAATTTTGATTTCGATTTGGTAACACAAACGTGCTGTAACTCCCCCTTTGAGGGTTATTTGCGTTTAAAAAATAGCCTAAACGGCTATTTTTAGCAAATAACGGGATAATGAGCGAAGCGAAGCAATCCCTGGGGCGAATCTTTTTCGAAGAAAAAGATGAAGCCTTTATCCGCAAAGAAATTCCAAAAAAGACGATTTCTTGATTCTGTTTTTTAAATTTTTTTTTAAAGCCCCTCACCCTAACCCTCTCCCCACAAGTGGGGAGAGGGGATTGTGGCGACGATTTTTTTCAAAAAGTAAATTAAAAAATCC
>CAJBXX010000011.1 GCA_903959715.1 uncultured Alphaproteobacteria bacterium
GGTTGATTCGATTTTTGCTAGCATGATTATGGGCGCGGTGTCTTATCTTTATTACGCCGATCGCATTAATCAACTTCCGCTCGCCATGATTGGAATTGCCATTGGAATTGCATTGTTGCCGAATTTATCGCGACGCATTAAAGGCGGAGAATTTGAATCGGCAATTAAATTACAAAATGTCGCATTGGAAGCGGGTTTGATTTTAGTAATGCCTGCCACTCTAGCTTTGACGGTGCTGGCTTATCCAATTATTTCAACATTATTTCAACGCGGAGCTTTTGGTGAAAATGAAAGTAATTTAGTTTCGCAAGCCTTGATGTTTTATTCGTTGGGTTTGCCATCTTTTGTTTTAGTAAAAGTCATGGAGCCTTCATTTTTCTCGCGTGGCGACACTAAGACGCCAATGAAAATTGCCATTCTTTGCTTAATAAATAATGTAATTTTGAACTATGTTTTTTATATTTTGCAAATGGGATTTATTGGAATTATTTTGGCTTCGGTTTTTTCAACTTATTTAAATTTAACTTTGTTGATTACAAATTTAATTCGTAAAAAACTTTTTTATTTTGAAAAAGATTTTGTTAAAAAATTAATTTCAATTTTAATTCCATCAATTGTTATGGCTCTTACTCTCTACTTATTAAAACAATATTTTTTAATTCAAAATTTTAACAAAATTTTCGAATTATCGATGATGATTTTGCTGGGTTTAATAATTTATTTTATTGCCTCTTATTTTTCGGGAAGCCTTAAAATTGTTACGCAAATTGTCAAATTAAAACGCAAAAAAAATGACAATATTATTGCCTGAAAATGAAGAAATTTATCGCCAAAATAAAAAAAATTCATTAAAAAAAATATTACAAGATTTAAATGTAGAACCTGAATTTATATGGGTTGGAGAGTCTTCGAGGCGACGCGTAATTTTTCAAATTGATAATAAAAATAATTTGGGATTTTTTAAAGAAAAAACTAAAGAATTAATTGAAATTGACGAATATCCGCTCGCCGAAAAATCGATAAATTTACTCGTAAAACCTTTAAAAATTTTCTTAAAAAAACATCAACAAAATTTTATTAATCAAGTTGTTGTAACCAGTTATGACAATGGTTTAGATATTGTTTTTCGCATCAATCGCAAAGCCGATTTAAACGAAGAATTAAAATTTATAAATTTTGCCAAAGAGCATTTTTTAAATTGTTCGTTTGAAGTAAAGCATAATTTAATTCCACTTTTTTTTAGTCGCAAAAATCAAATTTTTTGTGGAGATTTAAAATTAAATTTAGCGGGCGATATTTTTTTGCAGGCTACGAAATCAGGGCTTGAGCATATTATAAATTTTTTACGCAAAGAAATTTTAGCACAAAAAAATATCAAAAAAATCGCCGATATTTATGCGGGATTTGGAGTTTATTCTTTCGCTTTAAGTGATTTGAAAGCTTCATTTTCATGTTTCGAGGGCTCGCAATCGATGGTCGATGTCATTAAAAATAATGCAAAAAATTTACAATTATCACAAAAAATTCATTCACAATGTCGCGATTTATATGGCGACCCGCTTACTTGCAAAGAGCTCGCCGAGTTTGATAATATAATTATAAATCCACCTCGCAACGGCGCCGAACCCCAAATTAAAAATATTGCAAAATCGAATATTTCTTCTTTGCAATATATTTCTTGCAACCCGCAAACCTTTGCCCGCGATGCTAAAAACCTGATTGACTTGAATTATAAAATTGTTAATATTTTTGCACTAGATCAGTTTTATTTTACTAATCATTTAGAATTATTGGCTAGTTTTGCTAAAAAATAATTATAAAAATAAAACTTAATTAAATTTTTAAATTAATTATGTCGCACAAACAAATTGAAATTTTAAATAGTCTCCAAGCCCTATATGGCAACACTCCGCTCATTGAAGTTGCTTTTAAATATAAAAATAAAAATCGCAAAATTTATGCTAAATATGAAGCATTTAATTTTAGTGGTTCAATCAAAGATCGTATCGCCATTCATATTTTAAAAAAGGCTTATGAAAACAATCAAATCAAAGAGGGAGATCTGATTGTCGAAGCGACGAGTGGCAATACCGGAATTGCTTTTAGTGCTTTGGGGCGAGCTTTGGGTCATAAAGTTAAAATTTTCATGCCGGATTGGCTTAGCAAAGAACGCTACGACGCCATAGCTTTATACGGTGCCGAAATTGTTAAAATTTCTAAAGAGCAGGGCGGTTTTTTGCGTTCAATTGAAGAGGGCAATAATTTTGTAATAAAAAATTCTAATTCATTTTGCCCACACCAATTTAGTAATATTGAAAATGTTAATGCCCATCTTGAATCAACGGCGCCAGAGATATTTTCGCAATTAAAAAAATTGCATTTAAACCTAACGCATTTTATTGCTGGAGTCGGCACTGGTGGCACCATTATGGGCTTTTTAAAATATTGTAAAACCCATAATCTTGATGTGAAATGTCATCCACTCGAGCCTTTAAATTCGCCAACTTTGAGCACGGGAGGCAAGAAAATTGGTTCTCATCGTATTCAAGGAATTAGCGACGAATTTATTCCCGAAATTTTGCAACTTAATGAGCTTCAAAAGATTGTTAGCGTTGATGATGCGGATGCTGTTATCATGGCTCAAAAAATTAATCAAGCCGGTTTATCGGTCGGAATTTCTTCGGGTGCGAACTTTATCGGCGCTTTGAAATTACTTGAAGAATCAGCGAATGACGAAGCGGTGATCGTCACAATTTTTTGTGATTCGGCTTTGAAATATTTATCGACGGATTTATGTCGCGTCGAAAATTTAAAACCGCATTTATTAAGCCCGGAGGTTGAGATTGTTAGTGTTAAAGCTTTTGGTTAAAATTATTATTTCACAAGTTAAAAATAATTTGACAATAAATTTTGATTTTGGCAAAATATAAAAACATCAATAATTTAACTTAAACCCAATCATGAAATATCAAAACCTATCACTTGAAAAAATCGCCAACAAATATCAACAAAATATCGAAAGACAATTAACTAATTTTGAATCTTTTTTAGTTTGGTCACACAGTTTTCTAAGCTTTAGATTTACTCATGTTGAATTGATTAACTAAAAATTTTAGAAAAAATGTCTTCAAAAAAACAAAAAATGTTATTGTTGCCACAGCAAGGTGAATGTGCAGTTGCCAAATTCTTAAAACAAGAAATACGAAAAACTTTTTACAATGAAGAATGGTGGTTTGTATTAGAGGATATAGTTCAAGCTCTAACCGATACCAAAGATGCTAAAAATTATATCAAAGCCATGAAGCATAGAGATGAAGGGCTTTCCGAAGGGTGGTTACAATTTGTAACCCCCCTTGAATTTGAGACAAAAGGAGGAAGGCAAAAGATAAATTGTTCAAATATTGAGGGCATTTTAAGAATTGCTCAATCCATTCCTTCAAAAAATGCTGAGCCTTTTAAAAGATGGTTGGCAAAAGTAGGATTTGAAAGATTGCAAGAGCAAAATAATCCCGATTTAACTGTTAAAAGAGCGATATTATATTATGAATTAAAGGGGCGAGATAA
>CAJBXX010000012.1 GCA_903959715.1 uncultured Alphaproteobacteria bacterium
GATATCGATGATAATCAAAAAGCCACTAAATTTAAAATTGGCATCGTTCCTCAAGAGTTAATTATCGATCCGTTTTTTAATGTTTATGAAACTTTAGAAATTTATGCGGGATATTTTGGCATTCCAAAATCTCAAAGACGCACCGATGAAATCATTGAAGCTCTAGGCTTGAAAGATAAAGCAAAGGCAACTCCGAGAAGTCTATCGGGTGGTATGCGTCGCCGTTTGTTGGTGGCGAAAGCGTTGGTTCACAATCCAGAAATTTTAGTGCTCGATGAGCCAACGGCGGGAGTGGATGTTGAACTTCGCAATCAATTATGGAATTATGTCAAAAAACTTAATCAAAACGGCACCACGATATTGCTTACAACCCATTATCTTGAAGAGGCTGAAGAATTATGCGATGAAATTGCTATCATCAGCAAAGGCGAAGTGATTGCTTGCGATCGTAAAGAAAATTTAATGAAATTACTCTCAAGCAAAGAAATTATTGTGTCGGCAAATGAAAAAATCGCGACCGATTTTGCCACCAAATTACCAAATTTAACAACAAAATTTTTAGCTCAAGATAAAATTTCAATTACCTACGATCCAGAAAAAACCGAAGTCGGGAAAATTTTGCAAATAATTTACGATGCTAAAATTAATATTAGAGATATCTCAACGCAACAGCCAGATTTGGAAGAAATTTTTAAACATCTTATTGCTAAAAAATGAAAGATTTAATTTCAATTGATGATATAAATATCAATCAAATCGATGAAGTTCATCGCTTGGCAAATCAATATTTTCTAAATCCGCAACAACATTACGATGATTTAAAAGAAAAAATTTTACTTAATTTTTTCTTTGAAAATTCAACTAGAACCAGAATGTCATTTGAAATTGCTGGGAAAAAAATGGGAGCAAAAGTTGTTAATCTTGATGTATCTTTGTCATCCTTAAAAAAAGGTGAATCAATCATTGATACCGCTCAAACAATTAACGCATTAAAGCCTGATTTCGTAGCGATTCGTCATAATTCTAGTGGAATTATTCATACCTTAAAAAAATATTTAAATTGCTCAATAATTAATGCTGGAGACGGCACCAACGAACATCCATCGCAAGCCCTTTTGGATTCTTTTGTTATCAAAAATCATAAAAAAACTTTACAAAATTTAAAAATTGCAATTTGTGGCGATGTTTTGCACTCTAGGGTTGCCAGGTCAAACATTAAACTTTTGGCAAAATATAATTGTGAAATTCGCGTAATTACTTCGCCAACTTTAATGCCAAAACATTATCGTCAATGGCTTAAAGAAAATTGGAATATTGAAGTTTATGAAGATTTAATTGAGGGCATTAAAAATGTTGATGTGATAATGATGTTAAGAATTCAACAAGAAAGAATGGTTGGCTCTTATGTTTCTTCACTTGCAGAATATTATAAAATTTATGGCCTAAATCATGAAAAACTTATTTACGCCAAAGATGCTTTAATTATGCATCCGGGGCCAATAAATCGTGATGTGGAAATTTCTTCGCTACTTGCCGATGATCCAAAAAAATCTTTAATTTTAGAGCAGGTTTCAGCTGGAGTTGCGGTGCGACAAGCAATTTTAAAATTATTATAATATTTGTTTTAAAAATTATTGAATATAATAAAACATAAACTACGATTTACGAAGATTATTAAATTTATTTGCAAAAAATGATTACCCCCTTTACCTACATGAGAATAGCAATGATATATAGTTCAACGGCTTTGTCCTTGATTATATTGATGCTTGTTTTAAATATCATAACAATCGATGAAGTCCTCACTATCGTTGGTCTAGATCTAAAAAGTAACGAAGCTCAGGCTTTAAAATTGGTGATAAGTCGCATTCAAGAAATGTCAACAAATATTTTGCAAATAATCTCGAAGCTTCTCAATCATCTACTTTCATGGGCAGGAGTCGATGTTGATTTGTCAAAAATTAAAATAAATCCCAACGGTCCTACTTCTGTTGTTGATCCAAGTGTGGTCAATGAAAGTGGTGCCGGAAATAATCTTAATAATTCGCCCCCGCAAAAATAATTTATTTAGTGTTTTTATCATTTATAAATCTAATAAGGCTAATTTTTATTTTAATCCTAATAGCACCGCTATTTGTCTTTAATAAAGAAAAAGCAATTTATTTTTTCTTTAATTGGGCTGGCCCATCTTTTGTAAAACTTGGTCAATTATTATCGGTTAGAGCTGATTTAGTTGGTAAAGAAATAGCTCTCACTTTAACTAAGTTTCAAGATTGCATTCCGCCTTTTTCACAAAAAAAAGTTTTAAATATTTTGCATCAAGAATTTGGTGATGATTTTAATAAAATTTTTAAAGAATTTGATTTCACTTCGGTTGCCTCGGCTTCGATTGCTCAAGTTCACAAAGCAAAATTAAATAATAATTTAGCGGTCGCCGTAAAAATTCTGCGACCTAATATTCGCAAAACAATGATGCGCGATATTTCTACTTTAAAATTATTAACAAAAATTTGCTATTTTTTTTCAAAATTTTTAGCAAAAACTTTTAAAGATATCGCAGATTTACTTGAGCAAACTGCAAAATACGAGCTCGATTTACTTCACGAGGGAGCAAATGGCTCTAAGTTGCGTGACGATATGAAGGGTGCCAAAGGATTTTATGTTCCGCAAATTTTTTGGCAACATTCTTCAACAAAAATTTTAGTAATCGAATGGATTGACGGCATTGCCTTTTCCAACTCTCAAGCTATAGCACAAAGCAAATTTGATAAAAAAATCTTAGCCGAAAATTTGGTTTTGAGTTATTTTCGTCAAGTTTATATTCATGGTTTTTTTCACGCCGATATGCATCCCGGAAATCTTTTTTTACAAAGTAATGGCGATATTGCGGTGGTTGATTTTGGCATTATGGGTAAGATTGATAAAAAAACTCGAATCGCCGTTGCCGAGGTTCTAATTGGTTTTTTACATCGTGATTACGAAAAGGTAGCCAAAATACATATCGATGTCGGCTTCGTTCCAAAAGATACTAATGTTGATGATTTGGCGTTGTCTTGTCGTAAAATTGGCGAAATGATTGTCGGAGTTGATGTTAAAGATATTTCAATTGCTAAATTATTAACGGGATTAATTGATTTATCGCGTAATTATAAAATGGAAACCAAGCCCGAACTTTTACTTTTGCAAAAAACTTTATTGCTGGTTGAGGGCGTTGGTGTCTCACTCGACCCCGATTTAAATATTTGGGATTTAGCGCGTCCTTGGGTCAAAGAATGGGCAAAAACTAATATTGGTTTTGATGCTAAAATTCGCGATAATATTTTGGATATTTTGCAAATAGTAAAAAATTTTCTTAATAAGTAAATCTTATCAAAAACAAAAAAATAATAAGATTTACTTATGATGAATTAAATTAAAATCCAAACCAAGTATCCTCATCGGCATAGGTATAAGGCTGTCCCGCACGAACTAAAATATATTTCTTTTTAAACATTGTTTGAGCAATAAAAACTCTATCACCAAGACCATAACACCCGCCAAAAATTTTATAAATTTCATCTTCGGTTAAATTGGCTCTGTAAGTAAAGGGCAGGTCGTATAAGCGATTCGCTTCATCGGTATATTTTTGTTCAATATTGCACATTCCCGTGCAAGAAAATAAAAATAAAAGTGAAAATATTATTAAAAAATTATTCTTTAAAACCATAGTGAATCGCACAAGCTCCGAATGTTAAATTTTGATAGCCAGCCCTAGAAAAACCAGCATTCTCGATGAGTTTTTTAAAAGATTTTTGATCAGGAAATTTACGAATACTTTCAACTAAATATTGATAAGAATCGTGATCTTTAAGAACGGCTTCTCCAATTTTAGGAATTATTTTAAAAGAATAAATATCGTAAATTTTTTGTAAAAAAATGTCTTCGACTTTAGAAAACTCAAGGCAAATAAATTTTCCGCCTTTTTTTAAAACTCGATAGGCTTCCGACAAACCATTGTCGATATTAGTAAAATTGCGAATACCAAAAGCGATCGTAAAAATATCGAAAGAATTATCGGCAAAATTTAATTTTTCACCATCACCTTCAGCAAAATTCAAATGTGAAAATAGATTCATATCAACCGCCCGCGATCTGCCAACCTCTAGCATTTGTGGATTAATGTCGACCACTTCAATTTGATAATTAAAATTTTTTTCTTGAGCTTTTTTGGCAATACGAAAAGCGATATCTCCAGTTCCGCCAGCGACATCAAGAATTTTAATATTGTCAAAAAAATCAATATGATTTATCATATTATTTTTCCAAAGTCGATGAGTGCCGACGCTCATTAAATCGTTCATCAAATCATATTTTTTAGCAACATTTGAAAAAATGTTTTTAACTAAATTAGATTTTTGATCGCGTTCGACTTCTTTAAAACCAAAATGAGTTTTGTTATTTTCCATGTTTAAGACCGCAGATTTTAATTTTAATTTACCAGAAAGTTTAATTGCTCAAGAGCCCTTGATAGACAAAGAGCAAACCCCGATGTTAGTTTTTCAAAATAATCAAATATTTGATAAAAAAATCAATGATTTAATCGATTTTTTTGATAAGGGCGATGTAATGATATTTAATCAAGTTAAGGTAATCAAGGCAAAATTGACCGGCAAAATTTCTCGCAATTCGGCATCGATTCATTTTAATCTTGATCAAGAAGTAAATGGGCTATGGAGTGCTTTGTGTCGCCCCGCCAAGAAGGTTGGTATTGGCGATAAAATCATAATCGCTAATGATTTTTATTGCGAAATTATTGAAAAAGATAATGAGGGATTTATTAAAATAAAATTTAATTGCGATGAAATTGAATTGGTCTCAAAGCTTGAAAAATATGGCTCAATTCCGCTTCCACCTTATATTAAACGCGATGAAAATGATAAAAAAACTCCACATAATGATCAAAAAAATTATCAAACAATTTATGCTAAAAACGGCGTCGCCGTTGCCGCGCCGACGGCTGGTTTGCATTTTAATCAAAATATTTTTGATAAAATTAAAGCCAAAAAAATTGAATGCGTTTTTCTAACTTTAAATGTTGGGGCGGGAACTTTTTTGCCAGTGCGCGTTGATAATTTACAAGATCACAAAATGCATAGTGAAAAATTTTTTCTATCAAAAGAAAATTGTGAAATCATTAATAAAGCTAAAAAAAATGGTAAAAAAATTATTGCGGTAGGCACCACATCTTTGAGAGCGATCGAGTCCAGCGTTGATGCCAATGGCATTTTGCAACCGCAAAATCGCTCCACTGAAATTTTTATTTATCCACCTTATAATTTTAAGATTATTGATATTTTAATGACAAATTTTCATCTTCCAAAATCAACTTTATTTATGTTGGTTTGTGCGTTTGTTGGTTATGAAAATGCCTTTAAAATTTACAACCATGCCATTCAAGAACAATATCGTTTTTATTCCTACGGCGATAGTTCTTTATTATTTAAAAATCAAAATTAATCAATTTATGCAAGATAATCCAGCTGAAAAAAGTGGCAATTTTTTGTCAATAAGCACGGTAAGCCAATCAATTGATTCATTGCAAATTGATCAGTCGGAAACCCCGCAAAATTTTGAAGACCATTCTCAACTTAAAGAGATACCAAAATTTACTTCGGAGTTAAAAAATAAAGAAATTATAAAACCGCAAACATCATTTTCTTCGGTGGGGGGAGTCAAGAGAGATTTTCAGAAGCTTCAAGTTCCTCAAGCTAAGGCTGATTTTGATTCGAAGGGAGCTTTCGGTCGTAAAATTCAAAAAACAGAAGAGGGTAGACAATAAAGCGATTTTGTAAAATGTAGGTTTTTTATAGGGCTAGGGTGAGAGGTTTTTAGTCTAAAAATTAAATAATTGATCAAAAAAACAACCAAATTTGCCGAAACAAATTTGGTTAATTAAAAAAACTATAATCTAAAAAAATAAAAGCTATTGAGCTAATTTTTGTTTGTTTTTAATTTTTAATCTAAGTGATTGGGCTTTTTCTGAAAGCTTGTTAAATCTGCATTTAACGAGGAAGCTATCAATATTTCCGTATTTGTTAATGGTTCTTAGAGTTGATGTGGCAACTTTGAGATTTAAGTTTGCACCCAAAGTATCGCTAAAGAAAGCAATAGATTTTAAATTTGGTAGAAATCTTCTTCTAGTTTTTCTATTTGAGTGAGAAACTTTGTTTCCACTCATTACGCCTATATTAAGCAATTCGCATTTTCTTGACATGTTTTTAAAAAATTTTAAATCATTTATTTTGCATTTTCCAATGCAAGTTCTTACTATTAAAACACAAAAAAAATAAAAAGCAAATTTATAAATTTGTGATAAAATAGTTTGTTTAATATTCGATTTTATGACTATAAAATCGAATATTATTTCAATTATTAGTTAAAATTACACATAGTGTTTACACTTTCACCAGAAATCGCAGCAACAATTGACGAAGCTCCGAACATGGTGGCAATACCGGCAGCAACACCGATCATCAAACCCCAAGAAACCTTACCAGTGAAGAAACCAATACCAGTGGCAATTACCGCAAAAGCTGCGAAA
>CAJBXX010000013.1 GCA_903959715.1 uncultured Alphaproteobacteria bacterium
AATTTGAAGTTTTGAAATCAAAAATTTATTTGCCGAAACGCCTCCCGCGATAATTAAATTTTCAATTTTTTGCTCATGAGAATCAATAAAAGCATCATGAAAATTTACAACATTTTGCAAACGGT
The DNA here is from genome assembly GCA_903959715.1 of uncultured Alphaproteobacteria bacterium. GTDB lineage: Bacteria > Pseudomonadota > Alphaproteobacteria > Rickettsiales > UBA1997 > CAILUF01. Next base: position 126 of record CAJBXX010000013.1, read on the forward strand.
TTACTAAAATTTCAGCGACGACACTTTGAAACGAAGCACAGATATCGGCTTTAGTTTTTTGCGAAATTTTTTGCGGAGAAATTTCGTGATGAAATTCCATTCCCGTAATTTTTTCAATTTCTCTGCGAACCGCTGTTTTCAAGCCCGAAAATGAAAAATCAAATAAGTGTTGATGACTTTTTGCGTCAATTAATGGTCGTGAAAATTTGAATTTTTTTTGATCACCGATTTTAGCAAGTTTTTCAACTTCGGGACCTCCCGGATAAGGCAAGCCAAGCATTTGAGCCACTTTATCGAAAGCTTCACCGAGAGCGTCATCAATAGTTTCGCCAATTTTTTCATAATTACCCAAACCTTCGGCGAGCAAGATTTGACAATGTCCGCCCGACACCAATAATAATAAATATGGGAATTCAATTTCTTCAACGAGTCGCATCGTTAAAGCGTGTCCTTCAAGATGATTCACCGCTAAAAATGGTTTATTAAAAATTGCCGATAAACTCTTGGCGCAAGTCATGCCAACGATTAGCCCGCCAATTAATCCAGGTCCACAAGTGGAAGCAAAGCCATCAATGTCGGTAAATTTTAAATCCGCCTCTTTTAAAGCTTGTAAAATCAATTTATCAATAACTTCAAGATGCGAACGGGCGGCCAATTCGGGAACGACTCCACCATAAATTTTATGTTGTTCAATTTGCGATAAAATTACATTGGCTAAAATATTTTTTTTATCATCAACAATAGCGACAGCGCTTTCGTCACAAGAAGTTTCAATTCCTAAAACTATCATAAATTTTGTTTAATTTTACTATTTTTTTGGAGTAAATTTTCGAGCATGTTTAATGAATTTTCAAGGGTTAAATTACGATTTTCACAGCGTAAATTACCAAAATTAAATTTTTCAATTTGCGTCGAGTTTTTTGAAATTAAAGCAATAAAAATTGTGCCGACTTTTTTATCAAGCGTTGCTCCCGTAGGTCCTGCAATGCCAGTGATGGCAATGGCAATATCGGCGCAAGAATTCTTTAAAGCTCCGCGAGCCATTGCCAAAGCCACTTCTTCGCTCACCGCTCCAAATTTTTCTAGCAAATTTTTATCAACATTTAATAAATCAATTTTACTTTGATTTGAATAAACCACAAAACCGCGATCAAATATTTTTGAAGATCCTTCGATTTCGGTAAAAAGCCCTGATAACAAGCCTCCCGTGCAAGATTCAGCACAAGCAATTTTTAAATTTTCTTGGACTAATTTTTGATTTATTTCGCTAATTTTGGCAATTAATTTTGGTGAAAAATTCATCTAAAAACTCCGGCAATTCTTTCAACTTCAATAGTTTTTTTCGACATTCTAAGTGCCGAAAGCATTTCTTCAAGATGTTCAACGCTTTTAACATCAATATTTATCATCACTTCAAAAGTGTCGGCGCAACGATTGGTGGTTTTAATATGCCCAATCTTCATTTTCTTTTTAGCGATAATATTTGTAATATCCGCCAACGCACCGCTTTTATTTTCAACGACCACACGAATTTGACTCGAATAAGTTTCGTCGCCAATTTCATCGTCATTTTTCCAACAAACATCCAAAACTCTTTGCGGATTAAGTGCCAAATTTTTTAAATTTAAACACATTTGATTGTGAATCGTAACTCCAGTTCCGGTATTGATAATGCCGACAATCGAATCTCCGGGAATCGGGCTACAACAGCCAGCGTAGCGAATCGCCATGCCGTCAACTAAACCATCAATTGGCAATGAATGATTTCTCTTTGTGGATTTTTGTTGGCTCTTAGAATTTTTTAAATGCTTATTTTCAGTTTCGCAATCGGGGTAAATAATTTTAAATACATCATGCCTCGAAATCGTGCCATCAGCCACTTTAAAGCATAAATCAGCAGTATTTTTTTTAGCAAATTTATTTAAAGATTTTTCTAAAATTGCTTCGCTAAATTCAACATTTTTACTTAGAAAAAATTTTTGTAAAATGGCTTTGCCAAGAACGCTATATTCGCCATATTTTTCATTACGAATAAAATTGCGAATCGCCGTTTTTGCTTTAGAAGTGGTGGCAAATTGCAACCAATTTGGCGAAGGTTTGGCATTTTTTGATGTTAGAATTTCTACCTGATCACCATTCTCAAGCCTTTGTCTGAGAGGAGCGATAGCACCATTAACTTTAGCAGAAATACAACGATTTCCAACTTCAGAGTGAACGGCATAAGCAAAATCAATAATCGTCGAACCAAGAGATAAATTGAAAATATCGCCATTCGGAGTGAAGCAAAAAACCTCATCATGATGCATTGATAATTTATTATTTTTCAAAACTTCGCTGGCACTTTCGGCATTTTCAAAAAGAGCTATGAGCTCGCGGATCCAGCGATATTGGTCGTTCTCCTTATCAACAATGGCAATTTTATTTTTTGTTTTTTTAGTTATTTTTTCCTTGTAATTCCAATGCGCCGCCACTCCAAGTTCAGAAATTTCATGCATCGAAATATCGCGAATTTGTATTTCAATTTTTTTATTAAATGGCCCAAGTATTGCCAAATGAAGCGATTGATAACCATTGTCTTTTGGTGTGCTGATATAGTCCTTGAAGGTGCTTGGAATCATGTTAAAATTGGAATTAACAATTCCGAGTGCTCGATAACATTCGCCAACATTTTTAACAACAATTCGAAACGCCATAATGTCGTGAAGATTATGAAAACCAATATTTTGACGCTTCATTTTTAACCAAATTGAATAAGGCTTTTTTTCGCGTCCCTGAATTTCAACTTCAAAATTTTCATTCTTAAAAATTTCGGTGAGTTGTTGTAAAATTTTTTCAATTAAATCTTTGTTTTTTTCGCGAATTTCGGTAAGTTTTTCAATAATTTGCAAACGAGCTTGCGGATCAATAATTTCAAATGCTAATTCCTGAATTTCATCTTTAATTTTATTTAAGCCAATTCGCCCCGCCAATGGCGCATAAATTTCCAAACTTTCGGTGGCTTTTTTAATTCTTTTCTCCTTCGATGGAACAAAATGTAGGGTTCGCATATTGTGCAAACGATCCGCCAATTTAACCAAAAGCACACGAATATCTTGCGACATCGCCATCGCTAATTTACGAAAATTTTCTGCCAATCTTTCATTTTCATTGATATTGGCGACATCAATTTTTCCCAATTTAGTAACGCCATCAACAAGCCTTGATATTTCATCGCCAAAAGCTTCGTTAATATCATTTAAGGTTAAATCGGTATCTTCAACAACATCGTGAAGCAAAGCGGTGATTATTGATTGCTCGTCGAGTTTTAAATCGGCAATTATTTCGGCGACGGCGATTGGATGCGAAAAATATGAATCACCCGAATGGCGTTTTTGCGAGCCGTGAGCGTCTTTGGAGAGAATGTAAGCTTTTTGAATTAAAGATGAATTAGCGCGAGGATTGTATAGTTTTATTTTAGCAATTAATTCGTTTGATGTAAGCATAATTAAAGAATTAATCGGTGTTATATAAAATTAATTTAGGTGAAATTTAATTTATCAAGAAGCGGTTTGCAACAAAAAAAATTCATATTTTTTTAAAAAATTACTAAATTTTTGGTTTTAATAATAAATTAAGAAATTGTTTTTAAATCTAAATTCTTCTTTTTAAAAAACCATCTCCTCGCCTGCGGGACTTGCAAACCTACATTTTGCAGATATACTCGTAAAGCTTACGAGCTGTAGCTCCCCCCTTGAGGGTTATTTGCGTTTAAAAAATAGCCTAAACGGCTATTTTTAGCGAGAAACGGGATCAGGAGCGAAGCGACGCAATCCCTGGGGCAAGTCCTTTTCGAAGAAAAGGACGAAGCCAAGGCGACGCAATCCCAGTCGTGAATCTTTTTCGAAGAAAAAGATGAAACGTTAACGGGATAATGAGCGTAAGCGACGCAATCCCAGTCGTGAATCTTTTTCGAAGAAAAAGATGAAACGTTAACGGGATCAGGAGCGAAGCGACGCAATCCCGGGGGCGAGTCCTTTTTGAAGAAAAGGACGAAGCGTTGTAAAAAATTCATTCGCATCATTTAATATAGACTCGAAATAACGCCTCCAATCTTAAATCAGGCGATTGAATTTGAAGGCGAG
>CAJBXX010000014.1 GCA_903959715.1 uncultured Alphaproteobacteria bacterium
AAAAATGTAATAGAAGTGAGAAAAAATAAAAAACACTTAGTTATTGGAAAAAATACAAAAGACGATTCTTTAATATTAACTAGTAATGACTATTTGGCGATTGCAAATCATCCAAAAATTTTGTCTGCTCAAGAAAAAGAAATAAAAAATCAGCATAATAAAATTATTATGTCAGCAGTTTTTATGACCGAAAATAGTTTAAAAGGTGTGTTTGAGAAAGAGATGGCGCAGTATTTTGGATATGAGTCTTCGATACTCTGTCAATCGGGTTGGGCAGCTAATGTTGGATTATTGCAAGCTATAGCCGAAAAGGATGTTCCGGTTTATATAGATTTTTTCGCTCACATGTCATTGTGGGAGGGCATTAAAACCTCGGGTGCAAAAGCGATACCTTTTTTACATAATAATACCGCCCATTTGGAAAAGATGCTTATTAAGAACGGTCCCGGAATTATTCTGATTGATTCTTTGTATAGCACCACTGGCGATATTGCTCCAATTGCACAAATTGCCAGATTATCGCAACAATATAAATGTATCTATGTAGTTGATGAATCTCATTCGGTTGGAACTCATGGCTTTAAAGGCTCTGGTTTGGTTAAAGAACTTGGTCTTACAGATCAGGTTGACTTTATCACTTTAAGTCTCGCAAAAGCCTTTGCTGGAAGGGCTGGACTTATTGTTTGTTCCGAAAGATTCGCCGGATATTTTCCTTATATTGCATATCCAGCAATTTTTAGTTCCGCTCTACTTGATCATGAAATTGCGGGTCTTAGAGCAACATTGGAAGTAATTAAAGAATCCGACAATTTAAGAGAAGCTTTGAAAACAAAAGCTTCATTTTTACGAAAAGAATTAAAACAAATGGGATATGAAATTCAGAGTCAATCACATATTGTTTCAATTGAATCGGGAAGTGAAGAAAAGACAGAAATTTTAAGAGATGCTCTTGAGGAGCGAAATATTTTTGGCTCTGTTTTCTGCTCCCCCGCCACACCAAAAAACAGGGCTTTGATAAGGTTATCGGTAAATAGCAAAATATCTTACGAAGAACTTAAATATATTATTAAGAGTTTTGAAGATATTAAAAACAAGAACATTTTTTAGTTTAAGCAATGATAAAAAAAATAAAAAAAGAGTATGATAGTGTTTTTAGTTACGCTCAAAACAATCTATTTTTAGTTGGTATTCTTGGTGTTTTCGGTTTCCCACTTTATTATTTTATATGGAAATATTTATATCCGCAACCCTATGAAAATCTTTATCTGAGATTATCCTGCGCCGCATTATTTCTGCCTTGGTTATTTACAAATCGACTATCAACAAAATGGGTTAGATTTTTCCCCTTATATTTCTTTTTTTCGTTGTTTGTTGCCATTCCGCTTTTTTTTACATACATGCTCTTTGCCAACAATTTTTCCGATGTGTGGTTAATGTCATATTTGGTTGCGATGTATTTGGCGGTTTTACTGATTTATCATTGGTGGTTAATTATTTTAATGTTTTCATTATCAATCATCATCAATCTATTTTTATATTCATTTATAGATTTTGTGCCAATAACTTTCGATGGTTTTGATATGAAATATATACCAGTATATTTATTTGCGATTGCTAGTGGTATTTTGTGCCATAGAACCGAAATAAAAAGTCAGTTTAAGTTAAAAAATATGAAATCTTTTGGTGGTGGCATAGCCCATGAAATGAGGAATCCTCTAAATGCCATAAATCTTTTAACCGCTAGAATAAAAACCCTAATTTTAACGGATGATAGTAGTGTCAAAAAACAACTCGAATTTAATGAAATCGAAGAAATTAATAAAAATCTCAATATTATTTTAGGATGCACCACTAGAGGATCTGAAGTTATAGAAATGATTTTGGCAAATTTAAAAGAGAAGAGCAGAAAAGAAAAATTAGAATTTTTATCAACCTCCGATTTGCTAATTTCGGCAATTCAAGAATATGGTTTTGATAATGAAGTTCAAAAAGAGAGGGTTATATTAAATACTAAAGAAAATTTTATTATCAAAGCCAATAAAACAGCCTTCACTTATGTAATTTTTAATCTTCTTAAAAACGCTTTATATTATCTAAATTCTCACCCAAATCAATATGTTAAAATCTATTTTAAAAAGGGTTTAAGTGAATCAGATTTTAATCAGGTGATAGTTGAAAATAATGGTCCCGGAGTTCCAAATAATAAAATTAAAAATCTTTTTGAACCTTTTTATACTTCTGGGAAAAAAGAAGGAACGGGGCTCGGTTTAGATTTTTGTAAAAAAACCATGGAAAGTTTTGATGGAAAAATTGAATGTGAATCTGAGATCGGAAAATTCACTAAATTTATTTTGAATTTTCCAAAAATTTCAGATGTTGAGATTAAAAAACTTTTACCAAATAACAATAAAACGAATTTTGATTCTTTATCAAAAAATATTCTGATTGTTGAGGAAGAGGGGTTTCTAGAGAATCTGGCGATGTTTAAAGACGAAATAAAAAATAATTTAAACATTAATGCCAACTTTTTTAGCGTTGAGAAAGATGCCGTAAGAGAGTTAAAATCAAACTATGATTATGATTTATTGTTGATTGATGATGAAAATAAAGAAATTGTTGTTCCCGATTTAATCCAAAGGGTTAGAAAATTTCACGCAGAAATTCCTATTCTAATTTATAATACCAACAAAGATCAAAAAAAGATTTATATTGATCTTGGAGCCGATGAAGTTGTTATAAAAAATCAAACAGCAAATCTTCGCATTATAAGATCAATTGCCAAATGGAATTTAATTAACAAATTACCACAAAATATGATTATTTCTTTGGGTAATCAACGCAAACCTAAGAAAGTGTTGATTGCTGATGACGATCTAATAAACAGAATTTTATTGAAAAATACTTTAAAAAGATTGGGTTTTGAGGTCGAGATTGCATCAAATGGACAAGAATTACATGACAAATTTTTTGATAAAAATTTACTTCCAGATCTAGTAATTACCGACATTAATATGCCAATAATGAATGGCGATGAAGTTGTAAGAAAAATCAGAAAATCTGGACAAATAAATGCGGAAATTCCAATTATTGCTTATAGCGGAGACGGCGGAAAAGAAAAAATTCACAAATTTTTAAGAAATGGCATGAATGATTTTTTTATAAAAGGAACCGACATCGTTCATTTAGAAAATCTTATTAAATTTTGGACGGATTAATGATCGATAACGCTATTCATAATCGCAGAAGAAATCGGGAATCACCACCACGCAAATCAAGCGTTTTGCCATATTTACGATGAATTAAAAGGTATTTATTGTCTAGTTATTTGGTCACTTGTCGTTTGAGATTTATCAGCTATTAATAAACTGCATTCTATAATGCTAGTAGTAGTTCCACTCAATAGACCAAACGAATTATCATTGGAGAATAAAGAAGAGGGTCCTGAAGATTCTTGCACTCTTCTTGTCCTAAAATTTCTTGGTTTTTTTGCTTTACTTAATGAACTCTTTTTTAAGAAAAATTCTTCTAATTTTTTTTCGTATTGTTCTAATTTATTTGGTCCAATTTCTTCTTTTATTTTAGATAAATCCAAATCCCACCTAGTGCCTTTTCTATTTTGTTCTATATCTTGTTGGGTTGCAAAATTTTGTGTTTGCCCATCAGTGGGTCTAAAATATGTCACCAAATTATACGGAGCTCCATAAACGCTATCTTTCATGTAGGTTAGCAATGTTTTGATTTGCATTTTAATCCCCGATTTACTGCGCTTTTCCTTGGTTTTTTCTTCCGCTTCTTTACCAATTGCAACTAGTGCTAATTTTATTGCTTCTTGGGTTTCTTCTTGAGAAATAGGGCTTTTCTTTGTTTCGTTAAAAATTTTAGTGCAAGTATCGCTTATGGCTTCTTGGGATATCGATATTTTTTCTTTAATTTCATCTTTTCTGATTTCTGCAGCTTTTGCTGACGAGGTCTTGCCAGTGATGGAAAAAATTGGAGCAATTAGCGCTGAAGTTGATGTATATAGATTATTAACGGTATTTTTATTAATAAAATTTATCAAACGATACGAAGCTGATGAAGCTGATATTGCCATGGAGGTAACATTTAAAACGGTTCCCAAATGCCTTGCAGATGAACCAGCGTGAGAAACATGTTCGTGATCGCAATGACCTTCTTGTTGGTCTTTTTTAGCGTGGTTATGATTTGGATCTAAACAATTTTGTTTAGATTCTCCAAGCTTGCTTGCCAACTTGCTTGCAACTGTTTCAAAAGCGTCAGATAACTAGGCTTGATTTTGTAGGTCTTGAAAGTGATTAAGGAGTTAAAGTAAAAAAACTATTCCCCGCAGGATTTTTTTTCTTGTTTGCGTTCCTTTTGTAAATAATTGCAATAAGAGCTCACCGAGCTTTTCAAAAGCGATTCCGAACTTCTTTGAACTTCTTCGATATTTTTATTAACGGCTTGCGGTAAATCCATATTTTGATAAAGCATGCGATAGCTCGCCGATAAAGCTCCCGTGCGATCTCTTCCGGCATTGCAATGTGCGTAAATAACCACCGGTTTATCACTTTCTTTTTCCAAAGTTTGACGAATTTCTTGCAATAATTTAGTTAATTTTTCGTGATAATTTTTAGTAATTTTGTAAGCGATTGGATTGTTTGAAAACGGCGTCAATAAAAGTTCGGGGGCGATTTCAGAATAATTTTTTACCTCACCTAAATTGGGGAATTTTTGAAAAAATTCTTGCTCTTCTTTGATTTGAAAATATGCATCAAGATTTAACAAGCTAATATCAATTAAATAAAAATCTTGCAGTGGTTTTTTACCTTCTTTTTCTAGAGTTTGATTGATATATTTTTTTAAATCGTGATAAGAAAAAACTTTTTCTCCAAGTTTATCAACAAAGGGATTACTTCCGCGAAAAAAATAATTTTGACCAATATTATCGACAAGCTTAACCCTAGATCCATCAAGGGTTTTGGGGGTTTTTTGAATTGCTAAAAAAATAATTGGTAAAGTTGAAAAAATAACAATAAAAATTAAAAAAATTTTCTTAAAATAGTTATTATTTTTGTGTTTTTTCATGCGATTTATTTAATTTTTTAATAAAACTTTTTTCTTTCTCGGCGACTTGAGTTTCAATGTTGAATAAGTCGAGAATAGTATCAAAAACTTGTTGTTGCGTATATTCTTCAAACTTTTTTATCGAGATTGGAATTGAAGATTTAACGATTAAAGGAATTTGTGCTTGTTCGGGCGGAAGATCGAATCCAGGAGGCATGCCGTGAAAAATGCGTCCCTCTTCGAGAAGCGATTCGCCGTGATCGGAAAGATAGAAAAAAACATATTTTACCTTCGATTTATCGAGAGTTTTAATGATGTTGCCAACGACGAAATCTACATATAAAATTGTGTTGTCAAAAGTGTTGTAAAGCTCTTCTTTGGTGCATTTATTGACGACATCGGCATCATTGCAAATTGGTTGAAATTGTTGAAATTCTGCGGGATATCGCTCGTGATAACTCGGTCCGTGGCTTCCGCCACCAATATGCATAACGATAAAACGCGAACCGGATTTATATTCACTAAGATTTTTTTGTAAATATGGAATTGTGTCTTCGTCGAAGCATGTGTCGCGTTTACAATTTTCAACTTTAACTTCACCGGGAATCAGGCAATTATTGTGAAGCGTATAATTAACATAACAAGCGGTATCGATTCCGAGCTTAGAGGTGATTGAGGTGAGGGGAATATCATTTTTAACTAATATTTCGGGAAGAGCATAAAGAGTTGAGCCAATTCGCGCTTTGCCGTTTAAAATATGGAGATTTTTTTCCTTTGATAAAATTGGATTGGTTGGGCGATCGTAACCGTAAAGACTAAAATTTTTTTGACGCGAAGTTTCGCCAATTGCCAAAACTACCACCAAATTTTCGGGCGAGGTGATAGTGCCCGAAACCTCGATTTGCTTGACTTGGTTACGAAAATAAGGCTTGAGAGAATATATCAAAACACTAAAAGAACTGCGAATATAATTGACGGGAAGAAGGGTGTAAATTATTTTTTTGCGTGATAAATTTACGGCACGATGAATGGTTTGATATTTAGAAAATCCAAAGCCAAGCCCAACGACTAAGCAAATTAAAATAATTTTTAATGATTTTAAAAAATATTTTTTAGGAAAAATAATCGAGGTTTTTAAAATTAAAATTGTCGGAATTAGAGTAAAAAAAACAAAATAATAAATCATTTGTTTTGACAAAAGCGAATGCACTTCGGAAGTGTCGGTGTATATTGTGTTCATTATCATCGTGCGGTCAATCGAGACATCATATTTTTTAATAAAATATACCGAAATTGTGCTCAAAATACACAAAATTATTGAGAAAAATTTGATAGTTTTTGGATGAGAAATTAATAAGAAAAATATTAAAAAAACCGCGAAGCCGAGAGTAAAAAAAGCACTTAAACCGATATAATCAATTTGGTCTTTAAGTAAAAACCATTTAACAAATTGATCGATTAATAAAAAATTACAAGAAAAGAACATCAATCCGCAAAATAACAGCGAGTAGTTTAGGTGAGATATTTTAAAATTGATTTTTTTAAGAAATTTAAAGCTCATTTAAAGAAATATAGTTTTTTTATAATCGTAAATCTTAATAAAATAAAAAAAATTATCTACAAATTTCTCTCATTCTTTTGAAGGCTTTGGCGATGCCCTTTAAACTATATTCATCGATAGCGTAAGTTCCGATTGCGGAGTCGCTACGAATTTTAATGACACTAGAAAAAAGCATGGTTTCAATGATGCGAATATCTTCGGCGCGAGTCTTTGCCCAAGCGTAATCACTTTTAGTTTTTAAGCGAAATTGATTTGAATCAATTAAGAAAAAAATGTGACTATTAATTTTAAAATCAAAGCCACCAAATACGCTAATTTCTTCGATGCGATCTCTTTGAAAGCGGGTTATCATGATATAAGGTTTTTTTCGTGAAGTGTCGTTGGTGTCGCTTTTTATTGGATAGTTTACGATATAACATTTTTTGAAATCCGAATCTTCATCGATAATTTCATAAATTTTCCAATTATAAAAACTGCTGTCCAAGGTTTGAGCTTGTAGGTCAAAACTTTTTACAAAAAATAAAATTGTCAGAAAAAAAAATTTTTTAAATTTTGTATTTTGTAAAAAAAATTCTGCTCTCATGGTTAAAAAATTCTTTGAAGGGAATATTCTAAAATAGTTGATAAATAGTTTTTATAAATATTCTCTGGGAAAATTTCTAATTGCTCAAGGGCTTTATCAGCAAGGGTTTTAGCGATATTTTTTGAATCATTTATACCGTTAAATTTTGTAATTAAATTGTTAATTTTAATAAAATCATTATGGTTTTTTTCGGATTGTTGAAAGTTTTTAGCAAAAATATCGCTGATAAGTTTTTTGTTATTAAAATCGGCTTTTTGATAAGTTTTAATTATGGGTAAAGTAATTTTTCCTTCAAAAAAATCATTGCCTATATCCTTGCCTAGAGCACTTTCGCTTGATGAATAATCGAGAATATCATCGACAATTTGAAAAACCATTCCCAAATATTTTCCAAATAATTTTAGTGCTTCAATTTCTTCTTTTGAACGATTATTTAAAAGAGCGCCGACTTCACAACATGCCGAAAATAAAACGGCAGTTTTGCCGAAAATAATTTCAAAATATTTATCTTCGGCGAGATCGATATTAGTTGAGTTTTGTAATTGCAAAACTTCGCCATCGGCTATTATTGATGAAGTCTTGGCGAGTAAATCAAGAATTGCCAAATTTTGACTTTTAACCATCAATTGAAATGACAAAGAGAACAAATAATCGCCAACTAAAATACTCGCCTTATTGTCCCAAAGGGCATTGGCGGTTTTTTTGCCACGACGAATTTCGCTCATATCAACAACATCGTCATGCAAAAGGGTGGCGCTGTGAATCATTTCAACTGCGGAAGCAAGATAGTGTTGATTTTCATCGTTATTTGAACCACATAATTTAGCGGAAATTATTAGTAAAATCGGACGAATTCTTTTGCCACCAGAATTTATTAAATTACTTGATATTTCTTGAATTAATTCTGATTTTCCAACGCTGTGGGATAGAATTATTTCATTAACTTTTTTTAAATCTTGATCAAAATTATTTAAAATTTCTTGGAATTTTTGCATTTTAAGAGTTCGATTTATTGTGCAAAATTAAAATTTTATTGCGACATTCTTCAATTTTTGCAGAAATCTCCTGAAGACTAGAGCGAGCTGATTCCAAAATAACATTCGTTTCACCAGTTTTTACATATTCAATATATTGATTAGCTAAAAAATCAGCACATTTTTCAAAGCGACTAATCGCTTCTTCAATTATTTCAAATTGTTGTTCAGCTAATTCATCTTGGCTATTTTCAGCTATTTGAATTAACTTATCAGCGAAATCATAATATTCAATAATTTCATTATAGAGTTGCTCTTGTTTTGATGTTGCCATTGTTAAAGCAATTAGTTTTAAACAAATTTTATTTAATTAATTCACAAATTATTTTATTTAATAATTTTATTTATTTCACTTAAAAATTGATCGTAAGATAAATCAAAATTATTTTGTGCCCACTTTATTTTCAAGGCTTTTAGCGTTGAACTAAACTTAAATTTAGGACAATTAGCTTTTTCTAAATCACTAGTTTTAAATAAAAAATTTGGAACTTCAAGATTTGTAATGTATTTTATTATATTTTCCAAGTGATTTTGTGGAATTTTTAAATAATTCTTACA
>CAJBXX010000015.1 GCA_903959715.1 uncultured Alphaproteobacteria bacterium
AATTATTTTGCAAGAAAGTGAAGAAATTAAAATGATCGCCAAAAATTCTAAAGATCCGCATAAGGGCGAAATCAGAATTGGCGCCTTTCCAACCGTGGCTTCATATTTTTTACCGAATTTTGTCAAAAATATTCACAAAAAATTTCCGCATTTAAAAATTTTTTTAATCGAAGCTAAAAGCGATGAATTAATTGCCAAATTAAAAAATGGAGAACTTGATTTCTGCTTACTCGCCATGCCGATTGCCGACGATAATTTAATCGGCGAAAAAATTTTTAGTGAGAAATTTTTATTGGCAACGCCGAAGGGTCATCCATTTTCTAAAAAATCAAAAATTCAAATTAAAGAATTAAAAAATCAGGAATTAATGTTGCTCGAAGATGGTCATTGTTTGCGCGATCAAGCTTTGGAAATTTGTTCGATGGTGAGAGCTTTTGAAAATCAAGATTTCAGAGCGACAAGCCTCGAAACCTTACGGCAGATGGTGGCAAACGGCACGGGAATTACGCTTATTCCCGAAATTGCGGTGCGTAATGACGACAAAATTTCTTATGTAAAAATTTTTAACGCACCTTTTCGCACTATTGGAATTCATTATCGCAAATCTTCGGTGCAAAAAAATTTAATCAAAGAAATTATTAAATTAGCGAAGTGATTTTGAAAGAAAAAATAATTTTTATTAAACCCCTGTAGAGCCGAATCCACTTTTACCGCGAACGGTTTCGTCAAGATTTTCGACCGCAATAATTTCGGCTTGTTCATATTTAGCGATAATCATTTGAGCAATGCGCATGCCTCGCGACACAACAAAATCAAGTTTCGAATGATTAATTAAAATCACGCAAATTTCGCCACGATAATCTGAATCGATGGTGCCGGGAGTGTTTAAAACGGTGATGCCATTTTTCAAAGCCAAGCCCGAACGGGGGCGAATTTGCGCCTCAAAACCTTTTTCCAAAGCGATGGCGATGCCGGTTTTAATTAATTTAATTTCACCCGATTTTATAATAATATCTTCGTCGATCGAGGCGGTTAGATCCATGCCAGCACTGCCCGCAGTCTCATATTTTGGTAAAGTTAATTCGCGAAAATTTTCAAGTTTTTTGATTTTTAAAATAGTCATTTGGAGATTTGTAAAATTAATAAATTTCAAGTTGATAAATTTACAAACCTTAAGTAAAATTAACAGAAATATTTCAAAATTTATTATCTAAACTAAAAATGTCTGAAATAAAAAACAACGATAATCCAAAAGATGAATCAAGACGCAATTTAATTAAAAATGCGGCTTACGCCACTGCGGGAGTTGGTGCGGTCTGTGCCATTTTACCTTTCGTCGACAGCATGAATCCATCGCAAGATGTGCAGGCGTTGGCCTCGGTTGAGGTCGATATTTCTAATATCAAAGTTGGCGAAGAAAAAAAAATAATGTGGCGAGGCAAGCCAGTCTTCATTAAAAGACGCACTTCGCAAGAAATTGAGGATGCCAAAAAAGTTGAACTTTCTGAATTAAAAGATCCGCAACTTGATTCTGATCGAGTCAAGGCGGGCAAGGAAGAATGGCTGATAACCGTTGGAATTTGCACCCATTTGGGTTGTGTTCCAATTGGCGGACAAGGCGAATATAAAGGCTGGTTTTGCCCGTGCCACGGCTCGCAATATGACACTTCGGGACGCATTCGCAAAGGTCCGGCGCCGAAAAATCTCGAGATTCCGCCTTACGAATTTATCAATGAAAAAACAATTAAAATCGGATAAAAATGTCTTCACACGAAAATCATCAAAACGGTAAGAATCCTTCAACCCCTAAGGAAGAGCTTGAAGTTTTTCACAAAATTCACAATGATTTAGATCAATCAATTACTGAAAAATCTAAGTTGGCTGGCTGGATTAATGATCGTTTGCCAATCGTTGCGTCTCTTGAAAACACTTTAAAAAGACATCCTTATCCAAAAAATTTAAGCTATTGGTGGAACTTTGGTTCGATTGCCGGAATTTGTTTAGTGATTCAAATTTTGAGTGGATTATTTTTGGCGATGCATTATGTCCCTAATACCAAACTGGCTTTTGATTCGGTCGAGCATATTATGCGCGATGTGAATTATGGTTGGCTGATTCGCTATATTCACGCCGTCGGCGCCTCGATGTTCTTTGTCGCACTCTACGCCCACATGATTCGCAGTCTTTATTACGGATCTTACAAACCACCAAGAGAAATTTTGTGGTGGGTTGGAATAATTATTTTCCTGCTTACAATGGCAACGGCTTTCATGGGTTATGTTTTGCCGTGGGGGCAAATGAGTTTTTGGGGTGCGACGGTAATTACTAATTTATTTTCGGCGATTCCAATTGTTGGCGAGTCTATTGTTCAATGGCTGTGGGGCGGTTTCTCGGTCGACAATCCAACTTTAAATCGCTTTTTCGTTTTGCACTTTTTGATGCCATTTTTAATCGTCGGCATTGTGTTGCTTCACTTAGTAGCTCTTAGCACCACAGGCTCAAATAATCCAACGGGCGTGCCGATGAAATCGAAAAAAGATTCCATTTCTTTTCATCCATATTTCACTATCAAAGATATGGTTGGCTTTGTAATGTTTTTCATAATTTTCGGCTATTTTTTATTCTTCTATCCAAACTCTTTGGGACATCCTGATAATTACATTCCAGCCAATCCTTTGGTGACTCCAGCGCACATCGTTCCCGAATGGTATTTCTTGCCATTTTATGCAATTTTGCGCGCCGTTCCCGATAAGCTCGGCGGAGTTTTAATGATGTTTGGTGCCATTATTTTATTATTCTTTCTGCCATATCTCGATAAAAGCAAAGTGCGTTCTGGGGCATACCGCCCAGCGTTCCAAAAGTTTTTTTACATTTTTGTAATCAATTTTGTATTTTTGGGCTGGCTCGGAAAATCGCCAGCAGATGGCTGGTATGTATGGGCTTCGCGTTTATCGACCATGTATTATTACGCTTATTTCTTACTAGTTTTGCCAATGTTGCCGAAGTTTGAAAAAACCTTGCCTTTGCCTGAATCAATTGACGAGGATTACAAAAGCAAACATAAACATAAGTAAATTTAATATTATAAAAATGAAGAAATATTTTTTAATTTTATTATTATTGCCAAGCATCGCCTTCGCAAATGCTGATGTTGACCCCGCGATTGATGAATCGAAAATTACAACGGCAATTCATCCCAAAGAAATGAAGTGGGAGTTTGACGGATTTTTCGGTCGTTTTGATCGTGCTTCAATTCAACGCGGTTATCAAGTTTACAAAGAAGTTTGTTCGGCGTGCCACGGCATGAAATTAATGTCATATCGCAATCTACAAAATATTGGTTTTTCCGAAGCCGAAGTTAAAAATATCGCTTCCGAATACTTAGTCACCGATGGTCCGAATGATGATGGCGAAATGTTTGAACGCGCAGGTTTGCCGTCCGATAAATTCGTTGGCCCTTACGCTAATGAGCAATCAGCTCGTTCGGCAAATGGTGGCGCTTATCCACCAGATTTATCGTTGATTATCAAGGCTCGCCACGATGGTCCAAATTATGTTTATTCGTTATTAAATGGTTATAAAGATGCTCCAGAAGGCTTTGAAATGGCGGTCGGTAAAAATTATAATCCATATTTTGAAGGGCGACAAATCGCCATGCCTTCCCCAATCAATGATGATGGGCAAGTTGAATATAAGGACGGCACGATTGCCACTAAGGAACAAATGACAATCGATGTTGTCAATTTCTTGCAA
>CAJBXX010000016.1 GCA_903959715.1 uncultured Alphaproteobacteria bacterium
GGCGATGGCATCGGTCCCGAAATAATGGAAAGCACCCTAGAAATTCTTAGAGCCTCAGGCGTTGATTTAAAATTCAACATCATTGAGGTTGGTAAAAAAATTTACGAAAAAGGTTTTAATTCCGGCTTAATGCCATCGGCATGGGAAAGTTTAAACGAAACAAAAATTATTCTCAAGGCACCAATCACAACACCTCAAGGCGGTGGATACAAAAGTTTAAATGTGACTATTCGCAAAAAACTTGGCTTATATTCAAATGTTCGACCCGTTTCGTCATTTCATCCTTTTGTTGAGTGTAATTTTCCAAAAATGGATGTCGTAATTATTCGTGAAAATGAAGAAGATCTTTACGCTGGAATTGAGCATCGTCAAACCGACCAAACCTTCCAATGCCTTAAGCTTGTTACCAAGAAAGGCTGTGAAAAAATAATTCGTTATGCTTTTGAATATGCAATTGCCAATTCGCGAAAAAAGGTCACATGTTTTTCAAAAGACAATATTATGAAAATGACAGATGGATTATTTCACAAAACTTTCGATGAAATTGCCAAAGAATATCCGCAAATTCAAACCGATCATTACATTATCGATATTGGCTGTGCAAGGCTTGCCTCTAAGCCCGAAATTTTTGATGTAATCGTTACCATGAATTTATATGGCGATATAATTTCCGACATTGCCGCCGAAATTTCTGGTTCGGTTGGACTTGCCGGTTCGGCAAATATTGGCGATGATTACGCCATGTTTGAAGCAATTCACGGCTCCGCTCCCGATATCGCCAATCAAAATATTGCCAATCCAACTGGCTTAATTCAAGCCTCGGTGATGATGTTAGTTCATTTGAATGAAAGTTTTTTTGCCAATAAAATTCGCAACGCTCTTTATAAAACTATTGAAGATGGCATTCACACCGCCGATATTTTTAATGCCAAAACAAGCACTAAAAAAGTTGGAACAAAAGAATTTACGCAAGAAGTTATTAAAAATTTAAATAGCTCTCCAAATCAACTGCCAGTAGCTAATTTTAAAAATAAAACTGCCGAAGAATTACAAAATAACCAACAAAAATCTCCCAAAAAAACTGCAGAAAAAGATAAAAAATCTTTAATCGGCATCGATTTATTTATCGATTGGAACAATAATTTTGATGAGCTTTTAAATTTACTAAAATCATTGGAAAGTGAAAAATTTGAATTAAAAATGATAAGCGCTAAAGGGCTTTTATTATTTCCATTAATCGATAAAAACATGATGCCAAATTATGACGGCGACCTTACAACTTTAAGGTTTGTCGGCAAGGGCATTTGCGGAAAATCAAGCAATGAAATTTTAAATCCTAACATTAAAATTGAATCTAAAGACATTACAAATTTACTAAATTATTTAATCGAAAAAAATATTGATTTTGTCAAATATGAAGGGCTTTATTTGTTTAATGATAAAGTCGCCTTCACTTCCGGACAAGGTGAATAAAAATTTAAAAATATTATGGAATTTACAATAAATATCGATAAATTTATTGATAGCGTTATTAAAACCTTAACCAGTCCAAGCCTTTATTGGCAATCGCTTTCACTTATTTTATGTTTTGTTTTTTCTTATTTTTTTTATAGTATAATTCGTCACGGTTTAATTCAAAAAATTCTCGATTCATCAACAAACACTCGAGAATTTAACAATTTATTTAAAAAATATTTCTTACCGCTTTTATTTCCGATTTTATCTTTATTTTTTTTGATTTTAGGATATTTCGTTTATCAACAATTTTTTAAAGAAACGATTTTAATTTCAACAACTATAAAGCTTATCGCAATATTTTTCTTTTTGCGAATGATCCGAATTTCTTCAAACAGCACTTTTGTTACCAACGCAACGGGATTATTTTTAGTTCCCGCCTTAATTCTTCATATTTTTGGAGCCTTGGATCCTACAATATTATACCTTGACGAACTTTACTTCAAAATTGGAAAAATTAAAATCTCGGTCTATATTTTAATCAAAGCCTTCATAGTTTTGCTCTTAGTTTTTTGGCTTTCAAACTTAGTAATTCGTAAAAGCAAATCATATGTCGACAACAATAAAAATATCAAGTCGAGTACCAAAGGCATTATTAGCAAATTCATCGATATTTTAATTTACAGCATCGTTGCTTTAATTATTTTAAAAACCTTCGGTGTTGATTTAACCACAATAGCTGTGATTGGAGGTGCGGTCGGTGTCGGTATCGGATTTGGTTTACAAAAAATTGCCTCCAATTTTATTAGTGGAATAATTTTATTATTTGAAAAATCAGTTGAAGTTGGCGATATTGTTGAGCTCGACAATGGCAGTATTTATGGCACCGTTCGTCATTTTGGCGGTCGCTATACTTTGATTGAAGCCACCGACGGCAAAGAAATCATGATTCCAAATGAAGAATTTATTATCAATAAAGTTACCAACTGGACTTACTCTAACAATCGTGCACGCATTGAAATTCAAATCGGCATCGCTTATCATAGTAACCTAGATAACGCTAAAGAAATTATGCTTTCTTGTGCAAAATCGCATAAAAAATGCATCGCTTATCCCGAGCCAGAATGCTTCGTAACGAGCTTTAACGATTATGACATCACTATGACGCTATATTTTTGGATTAACGATATAATCGATGGCAGAATGGGCGCTAAAAGCGATGTTATGATTAGCGTTTTTAATGCCTTCAAAGAAAATAATATCGAAATTCCATTCCCACAAAGAGAAGTTAAAATAACACCATTGCCAACAAAAAACGCATCGCTTCAAGATAAAGTTTTATAAAATAAAAATATCGCCCACTGGCAAATTGGATTATTTCGCAAGTTAAAGATGAATTTTATTTAAAAAATTTTGTGCATTTCCTTTAAGTAATTCTAAAAAATTATCACTGATTTTTTCATTTAATTTATCAATTATTTTTAATTCTTCTGCACTAAATTGCGATAAAACATAATCTGAAACTTCATAATTTAAATTGCTTGGCCTGCCAATGCCCAAGCGGATTCGCGCATATTCTTTGCCAATATTTTCATCGATTGATTTTAAACCATTATGTCCGCCATTTCCGCCACCGATTTTATATTTAATTTTGACAAAATCTAAATCGATGTCATCATGAAGAATTATAATATTTTGTAATGGAATTTTATAAAAATTAATCGCTTCTAAAACAGCAAAACCTGAGAGGTTCATGAAGGTTTGAGGCTTTAAAGCGAGTATTTTTAATCCACCAATTTCTCCAGAAAAAAAATCGCTTTTAAATTTTTTTCCCTGAAGAATCAAATTGTGTCTTGCAATAATTTTATCGATTAGTAAAAATCCAAAATTATGACGAGTATTTTTATATTCTTGACCGCAATTGCCAAGACCAACTAATAAATACATGATTTTTTAAATTTGTTTTAAAATATTAATTTGATTTTTTATAATGCACTATAAACTTTTAAAAACACTAATATTTTTTTCAACATTAATATTTTTTTCTTGCACCAAAATACGCCAACCCTACATCATTTCTGAATATCCGGATATTCATAAATTTGAAGAATATGATCACAATGTTTGTGCAAGTTTAAAGTTAAATTTTGATAAATCAGAAAATGTTGAAAGCAAACTTTATTGGCATTGTCGATTATCTTTTGCTAAATATCATCTTGAAATCAACCCAGTCTTCCCGCGACAACAAGAATTTAATCAAAAAATTTCTGATTTAATCACCAAAATTTCTCTTAAAATTTCTCGCAATCAAGAAAGTAATATCAAAAAAGAAATCGATAAAATTGATGAAAACGACCATCGCAAATGCAATAAAATGGGCTATTATCAAGACGCTAAAGATCAATTAAAAATTGAAGAATATTATTTATGTCGCAAAAATTTAATTGAACTAAATTATGCGGAGCCTCCTTTTAATAACGCGGAATATCTCGAATATCAAAATAAATCTTACAATATAGCTTTTGTAATTGATAAAAGAATCAAGAATTCTATCAAACAAAATCAAGAAAAGCTTGAAAAATATCCCGAATGTAAAAATTTCAAAACATTTAGTGATGATTTTGAAAAATGCGTAAAAAGCTTAGATTCCTACAAAACATGCATCGCGGAATCAAAAATAAAAATTCTTGAAAAAGAAGGCGTAGAAAAATTAATTTGCCAAAAACAGGCCTATGTTAGATTCAACGATAACATGATAAAAAATATTGATAGAGTTGATCTAGAAATCAAAACTCGCAATTATAATTCCGATCGAGACAATAAAAACAATTTTGAATCAATCGGAATTAACGAAAAAGATTTTCTTGGAAAAGATTTAAAGAAGAAAGTTGCAGTGGAAGAGGAAAAAACTAAAAATGCCATTGATAACAACAATAACAACATTTATAGCAAATATGAAATCTCAAAATTGAGAAAGAAATTTATTTCATCTTGCTTAAAAATCATAGACAATAAAATAAAGAATTATGAAGAAAATTTAATGCAACAATGCCAAAAAATTAAATATTTAGATTGAGAAATTTTTTAATCTTTTTAAAATAAATTCTTCAACTTTTTTAAATTCTTGTCGAGTTGCTTGAAAGATTTCATGCTTTATTTCGATATCTGAATCAGAATTTTTTTGAGAATTTTCAAGAGCTTGAGCCAATTCAAAGGCACCAATCGATGAAGAAGAGCCTTTGAAGGCATGCGAAGCCATGTACCAAGCGTTGCTATCCCCGCTTATCATGGCATTTTCTATTTTAGAAAGATTGTATCTTGAATTATCAAGAAAAATCTCGAAAAGTTCTTTTTCAAAGGCGGAATCATCGCCGATAATTTTTTTCAAAAAATCTACATCTATTGGGTCTCTGACTTTTAATTGCATAAATTATAATTTCAAATAAATTAAAAAAATTTTAAAAC
>CAJBXX010000017.1 GCA_903959715.1 uncultured Alphaproteobacteria bacterium
AAAACTCCAACGCCGGAAGCTTTGGTTGAATCGGCTCAACGCCATATTAAAATTCTCGAAGATAATGATTTTTTTAATTTTAAAATTAGCGTAAAAGCTTCCGATGTTTTTTTAGCGGTGGCAAGCTACAAAGCTTTGGCGGAAGTTTGTGATTATCCCTTGCATATTGGGATTACTGAGGCGGGAAGCCTTTCGGCTGGAACGGTTAAATCGGCAATTGGGCTTGGAAATTTATTGTGGCAAGGCATTGGCGACACCATTCGCGTTTCGCTTTCAGCCGACCCCAAAGAAGAAGTTAAAGTTGCTTATCAAATTTTAAAAACTCTCGGAATTCGTCATCGCGGAGTCAATTTAATTTCATGCCCATCATGTGCAAGACAAGGTTTCGATGTCATAAAAACCGTCGAAGAAGTTGAAAAAAGAATCGAGCATATAAAAAATCCAATTAGCGTTTCAATCCTTGGTTGCGTTGTCAATGGACTTGGCGAAGCTGCCCACACTCAAATTGGTATTACCGGCGCTGGAGATCGACACAATGTTTATATCGATGGCAAGCCCAATCACAAGGTTAGTAGCGAGAATTTAGTTGATCATATCGTTGGCTTAATTGAAGATTTAGATAGAAAGAATTATAATTAGTTTTAAATAATAAATATGAACTTTGATAAAAAAATAATTAATTATAATTTTTCTTCTAAGGTTTATTCATACAACTTAAACGCCAATATTCAAAAAAAAGTTGCCAAAAATTTATGTCAATTTTTTTTACAAAATTTTGAACTAAAAAATAATCAAAAAATCAAAATTCTTGACCTCGGAAGTGGTACTAGTTTTGTAGCAAAAAATCTTTTAAAAAAAATTGATAATTGCGAAATATATGAGCTAGATTTGAGCTTTGAAATGTTAAATTATTTTCAAAAAAAACCTAAAAAAATTATCAAAATCTGTGCCGATATTGAAAATTTGCCCTTTACAGAATCAAGCTTTGATGTCATAATTTCATCTTTTTCTTTGCAATGGATTCAAGATTTTGAAAATCTTTTTGATAATTTGGAAAAATTATTAAAACCGCGTGCTATTTTAGCTTTTGCCCTCCCCGATAATAATAGTTTTGCAGAATTAAAATCTTCACCTTTTTTTATCAATAAAATGCCTGCGGTTTTAGATTTATCAAACATTTTAACACAAAATAATTTAAACCAAAAATTGATAAAAAATGAAAAATTTTATGAAAAATTTCCAAATGTAATTGAGGCTTTAAAGGCTTTTAAAAAAATTGGAGCAAATTATAATTTTCAAGGCGAGAGAGGCACATTAAAAAAATTTAAAGAATTAAGAAATTTCTATTTGAAAAATTTTCAAAATAATTTAAAGTTAAAAGAATTAAGTTGGTCAATAAGTTATTTTATATATTCAAAAAATGATTAAACAATTACTTGGCAAAGCCTTTGGCGTTAAATCCGCAAACGAAATATCATCGGATAAAGTTTCGGGGAAAATCAAAGATAATCTTAATCGATTTTCTCAATTCGTAATGCAAAAAAAAGATTCCGCATTAAAAGAATTTTTTACCATTAAGGAAAAATCAAAAAATTTAATCGAAACAAATTATAAACTCGGAATTTCTCATCTTGAAAAAGGCAATTTAAGCGACGCTAAAATGAGATTTTTTTTAATGACAAAATTTTGGCCAAAATTTCATGATTCACACTATCAACTTGCCTACATTTTAAGCCTACAACAAGAACACTTGAAGGCAAAAAAAGTTATTGAGGATTTAATTGCAAAAAATAGTGAAATCGATCCAAAATTCCACGAACTTTTGAATAAAATAAATGCCAATATTGAATCTATAAAAATAGATGAATAATAAATTAAAAATCAATCACATAAAACTTGTTTTTGTAAGCTTTTTTTTGATATTTACAAATCAAATTTGTTCAAACTCAATTGCCCAAGAAGATGATGCCGAATTTGAAAAAGAATTTTCTAAATTTGAAAGCGAAATCAACAAAGGCTCGATTCACGATCCATTTGAAAATTTTAATCGCAAAGTTTATAAATTTAATGACACTATTGATAGATATTTCGTTGAACATATCGCCAGAGCTTATCAAAATTCAATTCCAAAAAAAGCCCGGATTTCTGTCCGTAATTTTCTCGACAATTTAACTTTGCCAATTTCCGCCCTCAATTCATTTGCTCAAGGCAAGCTCGACAATGGCTTGGCAACCATTTCAAGTTTTGTAATTAATAGCACAATTGGTCTTGGCGGATTTATTGAAATCGCTCGCGTCAAAGGCATTACTTACGAAAGAGAAGATTTTGGACAAACTCTTGGTTATTGGGGCGTGAGTTCGAAAAATTTTTTAATGTTGCCACTATTCGGACCTTCAAACACTCGTGATTTGAGTGGTTTTATCTTCGATCGCTCAATCGATCCAGTCGGCTTTAATGCTTTAAAAATTGGCGGTAATGTCAATTTTGTAGATGGCAATTATCGCGCCATCAATACTGCGATTAAAGTAATTGATAATCGCGAAGAATTGCTTGACATTATCGACAGCATTCGCAAAGATTCCTTTGATCCTTACGCCACGATAAGAAGTGCTTATTTGCAAAGACGCTTGGCTCAAATTGATAATTAACAAATTACTTAATTTATGAAAAAAATTTTACTCACATTAACTTTATTTTTTTTATTTAATTGTGAAATTTTTGCACAAAATAATCCTCCGCAAGACATGATTAGAGCCTTTGTTCAAATTCTTGGAGACCAAATTATTGATGTCGCCAAAGACAAATCTTTAAGCGATTTTCAAAGAAAACAAAAAATTATTAATTTAATTGACAAATCAACAGATTCTAAATGGATCGCCCGTTTTGTTTTAGGCAAAAATCATAAAACTGCCAATGAAGAGCAAAAAAAACAATTTATGTCAATGTATCGTGAGTTCATGATTAATACTTATGGCCCTAAATTCAATAACTATGATGGCAAAAAATTTACCGTTAATTCGGTTGAAAAACAAAGTAATTTTTATTTAGTTAAAAGTGAATTTATTCCGAAAAATTCCGATGTGGTAATATTTTTTGATTTTCGCGTTAAAGAAAACGAAGGAAGCTTTTCTATAGTTGATTTTATCGCTGAGGGCGTAAGTTTAATTGAAACTCAGCGTTCGGAATTTAATTCATCAATTAACGAAGAAGGTATGGATAAATTCTTAGAAAATCTTAAAAAAAGAATTGATATTTTAAGAGTTGAAAATGGCAAATCTTCAACTAAAAAATCTTCTAAAAAATAATTGATTTACGAAATTGAAAAATTTTTTTATCATCTTTTTCTTGTTCTTGAGCTTTTGAATTAGATGGGTTATTAGTTATTTTTTTTTGACCCGTCCCCACCCCACAACACTTTCTAAAACCCTCATTCTTGCAGAATCTCTCTCGCTTTGGTACCCACTCTTTTTGTCCTTGGAAAAATATGGGCATAATTTAAAAAATGGGGGGCTAAATTCTCATTTTTTTCTCCGCTGTTTTTTCAAGCACACAAACTTGCGTTTCAGTTGCTCTAGGAGGATTTGGATTTTGCGAAGGTGGCCTTCTTGTAAAAAATCATTTTTAGGTTGCCAAGTTAATTGATTTTAAACATCCAAATTAACAACTTTTAAAGCATTTTCTTGAATAAAATCGCGACGCGGTTCAACAACATTGCCCATCAAGATTGAAAAGGTTTGATCGGCTTCGTCAAATTGATCAATTTTTACTTGCAATAATGTGCGATTCGCTGGATCGAGAGTAGTTTCCCAAAGTTGTTCGGCGTTCATTTCACCCAAACCTTTAAATCTTTGAATCGAAACGCCTTTTTTACCAGCATCAAGAATAATATTTAAAAGTGCTAATGGACGATTTGAAGATTTCTCTTCTTCGCCACGAATAAATTTCAAGGGACCAACAAAATCATCGCCAATTTGCTCAATAATTTGAGCCAAAACCGCCACTTCAGGCAATTCTAAATGTGATTTTTTTACCACAAAATTAGTTTTTACGCCACGAGTTTCGCGAATTAATTCAATATCGTTTTCATCAGTAATAATACAACTCCAAGTCGTTTGTTCGTCGGCAGTTTCGCCAAAAACTTTTTCAATTTTTTTAATCAAAGCTTTAGTTTTTGTTGAATCTTGAATCCAAGATTTATCGAAGGCTTTTGCCAAAGCTAAATTTTCAGAAATATCGACTGGAATTATGCGAGAAAGCGATAAAATTAAATGCGAAAATTTTGTTAATTTAACTACAAAATCTTGTAAATCCGCACCAGCTCTATCACCCGCTTTTGATTTCAAAATAGCATTATTGGTGGCGTTTTGGATAATGTAATTTTGCAAAGCTTGTTCATTTTTTACATAAACTTCACTACTTCCTTTCTTGATTTTGTAGAGCGGAGGTTGTGCGATATAAAGATAACCATATTCAATTAATTTTGGCATATGGCGGAAGAAAAATGTCAACAATAAGGTACGAATATGCGAACCATCGACATCGGCATCGGCCATGATAATGATTTTATGGTAACGAATTTTCGAAGGATCAAAATCTTCGAGACCAATTCCCGTGCCTAGAGCGATAATGATAGTGCCAATTTCGGCCGAAGATAACATTTTATCAAAACGCGCTCTTTCGACATTTAAAATTTTACCACGAATTGGTAAAATCGCTTGAAATTTTCGGTTGCGTCCCATCTTGGCAGAACCGCCAGCTGAGTTTCCTTCGACGATAAAAATTTCACTTAAAGCTGGATCTTTTTCTTGGCAATCCGCCAACTTTCCTGGCAAACTTGAAACTTCTAAAACTGATTTACGACGAGTTAATTCGCGGGCTTTGCGTGCCGCTTCACGAGCTTGAGCCGCCTCAACCGCCTTTCCAACAATAGCTCGAGCATCGGTTGGACGCTCTTCAAACCATTGCGATAATTTATCATTTGCCCAAGTTTCAACATGAGTTCTAACTTCCGAAGAAACAAGTTTATCTTTAGTTTGTGAAGAAA
This sequence comes from uncultured Alphaproteobacteria bacterium, assembly GCA_903959715.1. Classification (GTDB taxonomy): domain Bacteria; phylum Pseudomonadota; class Alphaproteobacteria; order Rickettsiales; family UBA1997; genus CAILUF01. The sequence continues at coordinate 5,045 of CAJBXX010000017.1, forward strand.
ATTTTGGATCAGGAACCTTAACCGAAAGCACTGCTGTCAAGCCTTCGCGGACATCGTCGCCACTTAAAACGATTTTATCTTTTTTGAAAAGCTTGTTGTCGCTTGCATAATTATTGATGGTGCGAGTCAACGCCGCCTTCATCCCCGCAAGGTGAGTTCCGCCATCGCGTTGACGAATATTGTTGGTAAAACATAAAACATTTTCGTGATAACTATCATTCCATTGCATGGCAAGTTCCATGCTAATTCCACTGGTTTTATCGGCGGATTCTAGCGTAATTGTTGGATGCAAAGCGTTTTTACTTTTATCGAGAAATTTAACATAGGCTTCAACACCGCCTTCGTAAAATAAAATAATTTCTTTCGGCTCTTCATTTCTAAGATCTTGTAAAACAATTTTTACGCCTGAATTTAAAAATGATAATTCGCGTAATCTTTGTTCAAGAGTTGAAAAATTAAATTCTAAAACATTGCTAAAGGTTTGATTCGATGGATGAAATCTAACTTGCGTTCCTTTTTTGCCTTTGGAATCGCCAATAGTTTTGAGTGGAGCCTCGGCATCGCCGTGAATAAAACGCATCGAATATTCTTTGCCGTCGCGCCAAATATTGAGTTCAAGCCAATCAGAAAGAGCGTTTACAACCGATACGCCAACGCCGTGCAAACCGCCGGAAATTTTATAAGAATTTTGATCGAATTTTCCACCAGCATGAAGTTGTGTCATGATAACTTCGGCCGCCGAAACACCCTCTTCTTTGTGAATATCGACGGGAATTCCGCGACCATTATCGCGAACCGTAACCGAGCCATCCGCATTTAAAGCAACTAAAACTTCATCGCAATGCCCAGCCAAAGCTTCGTCAATTGCGTTATCAACAACTTCGTAAACCATGTGATGCAAACCGCTACCATCATCGGTATCGCCGATATACATGCCGGGACGCTTACGGACAGCATCAAGACCTCTTAAAACCTTAATTGAATCTGCACCATATTCTTGTGCTTGAACTTCAATGATTTCTTCTTGAATATTTTCTTTTTTATTTGACATTTTGTTTTAGAAATTTGGTGATTAAGAAAATTTATTTTTGTTATCGAGAATTGTATCGCAAAGAAACTTAAAAAAGAAGAGTTTTTTTAAAAAAATTTTAAGAATTTTTATTGACCAACATCGACTTCGATTTGAATAATTTGCGAATCATCTTTGGCGATAATTTTTTGCTCATAACTTTTGATGTAACACAAAGAATTTAAAGCGTTTCGACAAAAATAAATTTTTCCTTGCAATAAATATTTTTTATCTTTTTCCAACTTAAAACTATCAAATTTTTTCTGCAAAATAGCGTTCCAATCATAACTTGTAATTAGGGTTGCATTTTTTTCATCTTTTAATTCTAATAAATTTATGAAACTCGGACCAATTTGATTGATTTTCCAGCCGTTTTTTATGTTAATTTTAATGTCAATTTCAGCTTCTGATTTTAATAAAATATCTTGAGATTTTTGTAGGTTTGGTAAATATTCAACAAAAGTTTCTTTATATAATTTTTGCGGAGGAATTATATCGAGTAAATTTGATGAGCCATTGGCTCTGTTGACCGCAATCACTCTATTATTACCTGAATCAACAACATAAAATTTATCAATAATTGCCACTATGCCATTTGGTTCGTCAAAAGAAGTTTTGAAGCCAACATCTTCGCCCCTAGAAGATCCGAGCAAACTGTTGAGTTGCTGTGAAGCAAAATCATATTTTCGAATAACATGATTAAAACTATCGGAAATGTAAGCCCCCGTATCGTCGACTATTAACGCCTTAGGATTTTGTAATTTTTTTGCAGAATTTGTTGATATTTTGTTACTATAAATGGTTTTTAAAGTTCCATCTTTATGCAAAACTCTAAAGCTCGAAGTAATGCCATCTACAAAATAAAGTTTACCGCCGTAAACCGTCATATCATTGGTTTGAGCGAGAGAATTACTTGGATAAACCCCGTCATCTTCGCCTGTTTCGCCATTGCCCGCAAGAACCGATATTGCATTATTTTTTATATCAAATAATAAAATTTGATTGGTCCCCGAATTGCTAATGACAATATTCGATTTATCTGGAAAAAATTCCAAATCATTTGGCATCGATAAATCAATATTTTTAATATCGGTTTTTTTTACTTGAATAACCTCACCTCTTTCTCCCGAGCCAATTATGGTTTTAACTTTGTGAGTTTCAAAATCATATAATCTTATCGCATTATTTGCCGTGTCGGCGATATAAAGATTTTTATCATGATATAAAATGCCTTGCGGATAGGAAAATTTTGCTTCATCACCATCGCCGTCAACCATTCCTCTTAAGCCACTTCCTATTTTCAAG
>CAJBXX010000018.1 GCA_903959715.1 uncultured Alphaproteobacteria bacterium
TAATTTAAATTTAAAATATATTTATGCAATTTATAGATGAAGCCAAAATCCACATTCAATCAGGAAATGGAGGCAACGGCGCTTCGAGTTTTCGTCGTGAAAAATTTATTCAACGCGGTGGTCCCGATGGAGGAGATGGCGGACGCGGAGGTAGCGTTATTTTTCGTTGCGTAAAAAATCTCAACACCTTGATCGATTTTCGTTTTAAACAACATTTCTCGGCGCAAAATGGCGCTTCGGGTCGTGGAAGCAATCAAAACGGCATTTCGGGAGCTGATTTAATTTTAAATGTTCCGCTCGGAACGCAAATTTTTGATGAAGAAAATCAAGAATTAATCGCCGATTTAATGCATGAAGATGATCAAGTTGTCATTGCCAAAGGCGGTCGCGGTGGGCTCGGCAACTCAAATTTCAAAAGCTCAATAAATCGAGCACCAACCCACGCCCAAAAAGGCGAAGAAGGTCAACAAATTTGGACAAGATTACAATTAAAATTATTATCCGACGCTGGTTTACTTGGCATGCCCAACGCTGGCAAATCAACATTTTTATCTTGCACAACTCGTGCTAAACCAAAAATCGCCGATTATCCATTCACTACTCTCAAGCCTCAACTTGGCGTTGTTTATGTCGATAATAGTGAATTTGTTTTGGCGGATATACCCGGCTTAATCGAAGGTGCCAGTGAAGGCAAAGGCTTGGGCGATCGCTTTTTAAAACATATCGAAAGATGCGGAGTTTTGTTGCATTTAATTGACGCAAGTTCCGAAAATATTGTTGAAAATTATCGCGTAATTCGTCAAGAATTAGCGGGTTATAATCCCGAATTACTCAATAAATACGAGATTATCGCTTTAAATAAAATTGATTTACTCGACTCGAAAGAATTAACAAAAAAAGTTAATCAATTGAAGAAATTTTTGATAAAAAATAACAAAAATCTTGAACCGCAAATTTTTAAAATTTCAGCGGTTACGCAAAAAGGAATTGAAGAAGTTTTGCGTGAATTATTTAATAAAATAAAACTTTATCGCGAACAAAAAAATGAAGAATAAAAACACCGCACTCATTACGGGTTCAAGCCAAAGAATTGGTAAAGAAATGGCAATTTTTTTGGCAAAAAAAGGCTTCAATTTAGTTATTCATTATAATAATTCTAAAGAACAAGCACTAAAATTAATTCAAGAATTAAAGCAAAATTATAACATTGACGGCGACACGATTGGAGGCGATCTTAGCGATAAATCTTCGACGCAAAAAATCGCCGATTTTATGTTTAAAAATTTTCCAAATTGGAATTTATTGATAAATAATAGTTCGATTTTTCACAAATCTAATTTTTTAGATAATTTGGATGATGAATTTGAAAAAAATTTAGCAATTCACTTAACCTCCCCTCTTTATTTAAGCCATTATTTTGCCAAAAATGTTATCGCTAAAAAAATTAAAAATGCTCAAATAATTAATATGCTTGATAAAAATATTGCTCGCATCGACACCATAAATTTTTATTATTTATTATCGAAAAAATTTCTCGCTGAATTCACCAAAATGTTAGCACTTGAAGTTGCTCCGCATATTAGAGTAAACGGGATTGCACCCGGATATATTTCCGAGATAAATGCTGACGAAAACTATGTAGAAAAAATCTCAAAACTCATTCCATTACAAAAAATTGGTGACACCAAAAATATTGTGCAAGCTCTCGAATTTTTACTCGAAAATGATTTCGTTAATGGACAAATTTTATCAATTGACGGCGGGGCGTCTTTAAATCATGCAGGATAATTCAAACCTTTTTCCAATCGCTATTTTCGCGGGTCGCGGGCGATTACCAAAAATTTTAATCGATGATTGTTTGCAAAAAAATCGTCGCTTTATTGTGTTTTTATTGCGAGGTGAAGAATATGATTTAGACTACTCTAATTTCAACCCAACAACTATTGGTTATGGCGAAGTTGAAAAATTTTTAAAAAAAATTCATGATGAAAAAATTAATCACTTAGTATTCATCGGAGCGGTCACAAAACCAAATTTTTCTAGCCTAAAAGTTGATAAAAAAGGGGCAATTTTACTCGCCAAAATCATCGCCAACAAAATCCTGGGAGACGATGCTGTTCTTCGCACCGTCGTTAATTTTTTTGAAAAAGAAGGTTTAAAAATTTTACGCATCGATGAACTTCTTGATTGCATAATTTCAACCAAAACCACCATTACCAAAATCATCCCCTCGCCTCAAAATTTTATCGACATTGAAATTGGCTCCAAAGCCATTCGTCATTTTTCGCGTTTCGATGTCGGACAAAGTTTAGTGGTTTCGCAAAAACAAATTATTGCGATTGAAGCTGTTGAAGGAACGGACGCCATGATCGAGAGATGCAAAAATTTAAATATTGATTACGCTAAAAATGCGGTTTTAATTAAAATGAAAAAAACTGGTCAAACCACGAAGGCAGATTTACCAACGATCGGAGTTAGTACGGTCGAAAAATGTCATCAATCAAATATTATTGGTATTGCGATTCAAGCCAACACCACCTTAGTTCTAGACAAAGAAAATATTATAAAAAAAGCCGATGAACTTGGCTTATTTATCACCGTAATTAAATGAAAAATTCACTTAATAATTCTAAAATTTTTGCAAATTTACCCGACGAAGTTTTAAAAATATTTGCTATATTTGGTGAAAATATCCGCTTGGTTGGCGGTTCGGTGCGTGATTTAATTTTAGCAAAAAAAATTAATGATTATGATTTTGCTTGTAAATTTTTACCCGAAAAAATTGAAAAAATTCTTCAAGAAAATAATATTAAATCAATCCCGACTGGCTTAAAATATGGCACCATCACTGCTGTTATAAACCGCAAAAATTTTCAAATTACCACTTTAAGAACAGATGAAAATCAAAAAGGTCGAGATTGTGACGTAAATTTTGTAGAAGATTTTTACGAAGATGCCAAGCGTCGCGATTTTACTATTAACGCTCTTTACCTTGATTACCTGGGCGAAATTCATGATTATTTTAATGGTCTCGTGGATTTAAAAAATCGTAAAGTTCGTTTTATTCTCGATCCGAAAACCCGTATTCAAGAAGATTATTTACGAATTTTACGCTTCCTTCGTTTTTCTTGTGATTACGCGGATGAGATTGATAAAGAAGGCTTGAATGCTTGTTTACAATTTAAAAATTCTTTAGAAAAACTTTCCAAAGAAAGAGTTCGTGAAGAATTTTTAAAAATAATTTCGAGCAAA
>CAJBXX010000019.1 GCA_903959715.1 uncultured Alphaproteobacteria bacterium
GCAATTCTTGACTATTTTTTTGCCAATTTTTATCGCCAAATAAATTTATTTCTCCCGAAAATTTTATTAAATTCTCCAAAGCTTTAGCGAGCGTTGATTTGCCCGAACCGCTTTCGCCAATTATTCCTAAATTTTGCTGAGTTTTTAAAGAAAAATTTAAATTTTTATTAGCAAAAAATTCTTTATGTTTGACGGATAAATTTTTTACTTCTAAAATTTTATCATCACCTTCAAAGCCTTTATTTTCAATGCTTCTGATTATTTCTAAATTATTATTTTTCTCGCCAATTTCAATAATTTCATCGGCCAATTTTGCCACCGCTTGGCGATTATGACTTATCAATAAAATGGCGATATTTAAATTTTTTGATAAGTTTTTTAACAAACTCAAAATTTCATTTTGCACTAGAGCATCAAGTGCCGTTGTCGGTTCATCGGCAATAATAATTTGCGGATTATTGGCGATTGCAATCGCAATCATTACGCGTTGTTTTTGCCCGCCCGAAAGTTGATGCGGATAGCAATTTATCCTGGGAATTAAGGCCTCGAGCTCAACTTTACGCATCAATTCATGCAAATGATTTTTCAATTCATTTTTAGAAATTTTTGGATTGTGAATTTTAATCGCCTCTTCAATTTGTTTGCCAATTTTATGAAGCGGATTGAGTGCAGTATTTGGATCTTGAAAAATAAAACCGATTTTTTTTCCACGAATTTTTTGCAAAGATTTTTCATCGATTTGCAATAAATTTTGATTTTCAAATAAAATTTCGCCACTAATTTTAGCGTTATTTAACAATCTTAAAATTGTCATGGCGATTATTGATTTTCCTGATCCGCTTTGCCCAATCAAAGCACAAATTTTGGCAGGTTTCAGTTCGCAACAAAAATTTTTAACCACTAAATTTTCTTGTTGGTTGCGATTTACAAAACTAATATTGAGATTGTTAATTTTTAGAAGCATTTTTATAAATTTTTTTTATAATTCTTGTTCTTTTTATAAAAAAATCAAATTAGTTTTATTGTTTATGTCTAAAAAATTTATTATGTGGTTTCGCCAAGATTTACGAATTAGCGACAATCCCGCCTTGCTCTCGGCGATTGAAAATGGCGTTGTCATGCCGATTTATATTTTTGAAGAACAAATTGGCGAAAATAGAAAAATTGGCTCGGCGAGCAAATGGTGGCTTCATCACAGTTTGGATTCTTTAAACAAATCCCTCGACAATAAATTAAATTTTTATCAAGGAGAATCCAAAGAAATTTTAGAAAATTTAGTTGAGAAATTTGCAATTTCGGGAATTTTTTGGAATCGCTGTTATGAGCCACTCCGCATCCAAAAAGATCGTGAAATAAAATCTTTTTTTAAACAAAAAAATATTATTGTGCAAAGTTTTAACGGTTCACTTTTGTGGGAACCGCATGAAGTTTTAAAAAGCGATCAAACTCCGTATAAAGTATTTACACCTTACTACCGCAAGGGTTGCCTACAAAAAACCGCACCGCGAAAACCATTGCCAAAAGCCGAAAATTTTAAAATTTTTCACGACGAAAATAATAAAATTAAATTGAAAAATTTGCAACTTTTACCAACAATAAATTGGGATAAAACAATGCAAAATTATTGGCAAATCGGCGAAGATTTTGCTTACAAAAAAATGCAAAATTTTGTTAAAAATAATTTACAAAATTACAAAGACGGACGCAATTTTCCATCACAAAACAATGTTTCTCGACTCTCTCCCCACTTGCATTTTGGCGAAATTTCTCCGCATCAAATTTGGCATTTTGCACAAGAAAATTATCGCGAAAAAACCGGCGAATTAAATCTCGATCATTTTTTAAGCGAGCTCGGCTGGCGTGAATTTTCATATTATCTACTTTTTCATTTTCCGCATTTGCCCGACAAAAATTTTCAACCGCGTTTTGATAATTTTTTATGGCAAAAAAATGAAAATTTTTTACAATCTTGGCGGAAAGGGCAAACTGGCTATCCAATAGTTGATGCCGGCATGCGGGAGCTGTGGCAAACTGGTCAAATGCATAATCGTGTTCGCATGATTGTTGGCTCATTTTTGGTAAAAAATTTATTGCTCGATTGGCGACTTGGTGAAAAATGGTTTTGGGATTGTTTGGTCGACGCCGACTTGGCGAGCAACTCGGCGAGCTGGCAATGGGTCGCAGGAAGCGGAGCCGACGCGGCGCCATATTTCCGTATTTTTAATCCGATTTTACAAGGCGAAAAATTCGATCCCGAAGGCGAATATACTCGAAAATTTGTGCCCGAATTAAAAAATTTACCAGCCAAATTTTTATACAAACCGTGGGAAGCTTCGACAGAAATTTTACTAAATTCTGGAGTTAAATTGGGCGAAAATTATCCACATCCGATTGTAAAAATTGATGAGTCGCGAGACCTAGCTCTGAGCACTTTCAAAGCACTTCCAAAAATTGGTGACGAAGATAAATTAACTTAAAAATGACTCATAAAAAACTTAATTTACCGCAAAAAATTTGCCTAAAATGCCAAAGACCTTTTGCATGGCGAAAGAAGTGGGAGAGAGATTGGGACAATGTTAAATATTGCTCAGAAAAATGTAAAAAAATAAAAAAATGACATTAAAAAAAATTCAACAAATAATTTTTTTCAATATTTTATTGATAATTTTATTTTCAAAAAATTCAAATGCTCTCGAAAATATGACAAAAATTCCGAATAAAAATTTTAAAGAAAATGCTAAAAATGTACTTGGCACTAAGCTTGAATCATGTTGTCTTGACCCCCTCACCGGCTATTTTCGCGACGGCTTTTGTCATACAAATATTCACGATGTTGGCACTCATGTTGTTTGCGCTCAAATTACTGATGAATTTTTGCAATTTACATTATCGCGTGGCAATGATTTGATAACTCCGGCTCCGCACTACAATTTCAAGGGCTTAAAGGCTGGAGATTTTTGGTGTCTTTGTGCATTAAGGTGGCTCGAAGCTCACGAAGCAGGCGTCGCTCCAAAAATAAAATTAGAATCAACCAACTCAAAAGCTTTGGATTATATTGAATTAAAAACTTTAAAAAAATATCAAATTCTTCCGAAAAA
>CAJBXX010000020.1 GCA_903959715.1 uncultured Alphaproteobacteria bacterium
ATTTGACAATGCCGACGGCATAACAATCGGAAGCGACATCAAAATTGCTGGTATAAAAGTTGGCTCAATCATTGAGCAAAATCTCGATGAAAAAACTTCAAAAGCTAATTTAAAAATGAATATTGCAAGCAATATCAAAATTCCCGCCGACTCCTCTGCCAAAATAGCTTCGGAAGGATTGCTCGGTGCCAAATATATCGCAATTTCAATTGGCGGTGACGAAGAAATTCTTAAAAATGATCAAGAAATTTATTTCACTCAATCTTCAGTTAATTTTGAAGAACTTCTCGGTAAATTTATTTTTAGCGACAAAAAGAAAAATGATAATGCCAATGAAAAAAACTAATTATTTTCTCACATTGATTTTTTTGTTATTTGCAAATTTTTCCAATTCTTTTGCTCAAAAAAATGACATCAAAGAAATAAAAAAAATTGATAAAATTATTGAAAATGAAGAGGCTCTTAAAGATGGCTCGGGCACTGAAGAAGAAATTAAACCCGAAGTAGATTTATCGCGTTTCAATAATGTTGCAATCGTTCAGGCTCTTAATAAAACCACAGCAAAAACTTCAATTCTTGATTTAAAAATTGGTGAAAAAATTTCCTTTGGATCTTTAAAAATATTAGCTCATAAATGTTGGCAATCGCCCCTCGAGCAAAAACCCGAAAATAAAATTCTTCTCGAAATTTTTGAATTTAAAAATGAATCCGAAACAAAATCCACAGAAAAACGCATTTTTTATGGTTGGATATTTTCTTCAAGCCCTTCTATTTCAGGCTTAGAACACCCAATTTACGACATCATCGCTTTAAATTGCAAAAATAAATAATATGATAAAAATCGCTCCCTCAATTTTGTCCGCCGATTTTTCTAAACTTGGCGAAGAAATTCACAATATCGAAAAAGCTGGAGCAGATTATATTCATATCGATGTCATGGATGGAAGCTTTGTTCCCAACATCACCATTGGCAATGAAGTGATAAAATCTTTACGCTCAAAAACTCAATTACCTTTCGATGTCCATTTGATGATTAACAATCCCGACGCCCATATCAAAGCCTTCGCCGATTCTGGCGCCGACATCATAACAATTCACGCCGAGGCATCAATTCATCTCGATCGCTCTTTGGCATTAATCAAATCTTTTAATAAAAAAGTCGGAGTTTCTTTAGTGCCCTCAACCCACGAAGACATCATCGATTATATTCTCGACAAGCTTGATTTAATTTTAATCATGACCGTCAATCCCGGATTTGGCGGACAAAAATTTTTAACATCACAACTTAAAAAAATTGAAAATATTCGCAAAAAAATTGAAAAATCGGGTAAAAAAATTGAACTTGAAGTTGATGGTGGAATTAACGATCAAACTTCTAGAATTGCGATTGAAGCTGGGGCGGATGTTTTGGTTTCGGGCTCTTATATTTTTGGAAGCGGTAATTATCAACAAGCTATATTTGATTTGAAAAAAAATTAATGGTGCACCCAGCGGGATTTGAACCCACAACCTTTGCCTTCGGAAAGCAACACTCTATCCAGTTGAGCTATGGGTGCAAAATTTAACTTCATTAATTGATTGAATTTAATTTCAACAATAATAATAATCTTAAAAATTAGTTTTAAATTATTTTTTTAAAAATGTCAAACCCACAAGAAAATAACATTGGTTTAGTCGCTGGCGGTCTGATTGGTCTTGGTTGCTTAACTGCTTTAGGAGTAGGACTCATCACCTTACCAGTTGCAATTGGGATTGGCGCAGTTGTGGCTGGAGGATTTGGAGCGAAAGAGTTAATGAATATAAGGGAAGAGAAAAAAGCGATTGATCTTAATCAAGCAAAAAATGAAAAAGAAATTCCAAATAGTTATAAAAAAATTGGTAAAAAAAGTGACCAAATTGCAGAAAAAAAAGCTATTACCGAAGAGGAAAAAATTGGAAAAAGAATGGGCAGAGCAATAGCTGAAGAATATTTGGAAAATCCTGATGAAAAAAGTAAAATTATAGAAGAAAAATATAATCAATTGATGAAATTGATGAATAATCCAAATAGCAAAAACATAGAAGATCTAGAATATGAATTTAAAATATTCACTTTCGCAAGTACACTAGCGTCGTTTTTTGACAAAGATTCATCACATGCACCGGAATTATTGGAAGCTTATAAAAAAAACCCACAATTATTTGTAGAAAAAACCGAACCCGAAATGGCTGAACAACTAGGAATTACAAAATCTTTTGAAGATCTTAAAAAAGATCTAAGAAAAATTCGTCTTAAAGAATATTCTACACATAAAGAAACAGCAAAAAGACAAGCAATTGCCGAATCGGCATTTGATGAAGTGGCCTATGTTATTAAAAAACATAAACAAAGACCATCTCCAGCTCCACAATTACCAATTTCAGGCTTGGATAAAAATGTGAAAGCAAGAGGTTCAAAATGAAAAAACTAGGTTACACTAAAACAGGAATTGGCATTGGAGCATTGGCTGGAATCGGTATTTTTGGTTGCGCCTTATCTGCCGGAATCATAGCGACCCCACTATTAGTTCCAGCTGGTTTAGGAATCATTGCCGGCTCAGCACTTGCGGGCGGAATAATTGGCTATTTGGCATACCCATCAAATTCACCCCAACCAAAAAATAATAATAGTTCAAGAAGAATTCGTAGCGATTCCGATCCCCATCCCGACCCTCATTACACAAAAAATCTTTGGAAAAACTGTTTTTCTTGTTTTGAAAGATAATGTTTTAAAATTATTAAAACCAATCTTTTTTCTTATAAAAAACCATTTGAGCGATGGTTAAAATTGTCATGATAATGCAGGTTATATAAAAACCATTCGGATTTTC
>CAJBXX010000021.1 GCA_903959715.1 uncultured Alphaproteobacteria bacterium
CTTTTTTTGTTTTTAATTCCATTTTTTTTCATTAAATTTGGAAAAATTCAATTTCTCACAATATTCATTCCGCTCGCAATAACAGTGATTCTAATCGATTATTATCGATGTAAACATGATAATTTAAACCAAATCACCGCAAAAATTTTTAAAGTGATTATGCGTGAAAAGGAAATCAATCAAAAAAAAATGTCGGGCATGAGTTGGGTTTTTGGTGGAGCGTCATTAAATTTTTTAATATTCGATAAGGTAATCGCGGTGACGGGTTTTTGCATTTTAATTTTCGCCGACGCCATGGCCGCCATCATTGGAAAATCAATGAAATCAGCTCCATTTTATGAAAAATCGCGCGCTGGCTCTTTGGCATTTTTCATCACCGCAATCGTCGTAATTTTAATTTCGGGTCTTTATTTTGATTGTCGTTTGCCATTTTATTTTTTTGCAATTTTTATCGCCATGTTCATAACTTTTACCGAAGCTTATCCAAGTTTTTTTATCGTTGATGACAATCTTTTGATTCCAATGACATTCGGCATTTCCATGACTTTGTTAGATTTTATGTGGCATATTTTATAATAATTTTAGCATTTAAAAATTAAAAATTTTAGCATGAATTTTTCCAAAGATTTTCCAGAAAAATTACGCTCCTCGATCCTTATTTCCGAAGTAATTGGCAAAAAAGTTCGCCTTAAAAAACAAGGCAAAAATTTCTCCGGATTATGTCCGTTTCACAATGAAAAAACACCGTCTTTTTCAGTCAATGATCAGAAAGGTTTTTATCATTGCTTCGGTTGCCAAGCTCATGGAGATATCATCACTTTTACGATGGAAAATGAAAGGCTTGAATTTAAAGAGGCGGTTTTTAAACTTGCCGATGATTTTGGAATCCAAGTCCCCGTAGTTGCTACATCGCAAATTCAACAAAATTATGTGGCACGAGATTTTGAAATTATTGAAAAAATTAATCAATTTTTTGAAAAAAATTTATATCAAGAAAGTGCCGTCGAGGCTAGAAATTATTTAAAAAAACGCGGATTTAATTCAGTAATCGCCAAAAAATTTCACATTGGTTATGCCTTAAATTCTTACGAAGGATTGTTAAATCATTTAAAAAATTTGGGCTTTAGCGACCTAGAAATTGAAGGTTGCGGAGTGATTGGTAAAAATGACAAAGGTAAATTTTACGACAAATTACGCAATCGCATTACTTTTGCAATTAGTGATCGTAAAAATCGCCTCATCGCCTTTGGCGGACGCACTTTGGGAGACGATCTTCCGAAATATTTAAATTCCGCAGAAACCGAAATTTTTAAAAAAAACCAAACTCTTTATAATTATTCAAATGCCCGCAAAGCCATATTTGACAATGGTTGTGCCATCATGGTCGAAGGTTATGTTGACGCCATTTCTTTAACCAATAATGGCTTTGAAAATGTGGTGGCGGGGCTTGGAACGGCAATTGGCGAAGAGCATTTGAAGCAACTTTTTCACATTACCGATAAAATTGTAATGTGTTTGGATGGCGATAATGCTGGGGTCAAGGCCGCAAAACGCGTTTTAGAAATTGCATTACCTTTGATAAATTCTAAAAAAACTTTGGCTTTTAATTTTTTGCCAAATCAAATGGATCCCGATGATTTTTTGAAAAATTATGGCGCTCGTGAATTTAAAAAAACTCTCGATGAAGCGGTGCCACTTTCCAAAGCCATGTTTGATTTTACCATCGCCGATTTGGGTTTGAAAAATATTGAAAAATTATCGCCCGAAAGCAAGGCTAGACTTGAGTTGGAGCTCAATACTAAAATTAATTTAATTACCGATCCCGCTTCCAAAAAATATTTTAATTTATTTGCAAAAGATGCATTATTTTCAATTGGAAGAATGCAAAATAATTTTAAAAAAAATAGTGCAAAAAGCACAATTTTGCCAAAAAAAAATCACAAAAATTTTGATCAAAATTCTTTATTAATAATTGCTTTTTTAACAAAATATCCAGAATTAATTGATTATCGCGATAATGACTTCGACCTTAGAGAGATGCAGTTCGAAGACGAAAAAATGAGTGATTATAAAGAATTTATAATAAATTTAATTGATGAAAATTGTCAAAATATCGTCGAAGAGCTTGAAAAATCAGATTTCAAGCTTTATAATGATGAGATTAAAAATATTTTTTTATTGCGAGAAAAAATATTTAACAACGAAAATATCAAACAAAAATTTCGTCTTTTACTTTTAAAAGATTTATTTCTCAAAGTTGAGAGGCAATATTTAGAAAATTTGAACTCAATTGATGACTCTCAAGCTCATCAAGATAAGACTCCGAATCAAAAAGAGATTTTTGATTATAAAGAATCGCTTCAATCTCAAATTAGAGAGCTTGAAAAAGAAATATTGTAAATTTTAAAAATTATTTAATCAATTTATGGCAGTTAAGAAAAAATTAACAAAAAAAATTGTGGCAAAAAAAATCGTAAAAAATAGCTCAAAAAATGTTGCTAAAAAAACTCAAAATATTGTCAAAAATCTTAAGGCGGTAAAGAATATTAAGAAAACAGTTGCAAAAGTTGTTAAGGTTGCAAAAAAAACATCCCAACCATTGAAAAATAAGGCTAAAACCCCATCAAAAAAAGTTGAAAAAAAATTAGTTGCGATTGCAAAAAGCGTTAAAAAATCATCAAAAATTATCAAAGCTTCGCCGAAAAAAATCGAGAAAAAAATTGTTAAAAATATTAAAAAAATTGACAAAAAAATTAATGCCAAAAATTCGATTAAAACTAAAGTTGTTAAACTCGCAAAAAATAATGCAAAGAAAGTTGAAAACGCTAAAAAATCAGCCAAAAATTTAGTTAAAAATATTGTTAAAAAACTGCCACCAAAAATAAAAAAAGAAGCGAAAAAAAGCGTTAAAAAATTAACAAATAAAATTCAAAAAACCATAAAAAAAGAGCCAAAAAAAGTTGAGAAAATTTTAAAAAAAGAAAAGGTTAAGGTTGTTGAAAATAAAGTTGAAAAAGTAAAAAAAGTAAAAGTTGTAGTTCCAAAAACTTCGCGTTTAGCAGAAAAATTTCAATTAATTCAAGATGTCCGCACCGCAATAAATAAAGGTGACGACGAGACTAAAAGAATTTCCAGCGAAATCGCCAATAAACTTAAAAAACTTATCGCCATCGGCAAGACTCAAGGCTTTTTGACTCACGAACAAATTAATGAAAATATCGAAACTGAACTTGATGGTAAAAAACTTGATAGAATCGTTGATATTCTTAGCGAATTTAAAATTCAAATTGTTGAAAAAGAAGAAGATCTTGAAAGGTTAATCGAAGAAGGTTTGGCATCAAAAGATGACGAAAAAAGCCAAAAAAGAAGTGAAGATTCGGTTAAAACTTATCTTAAATCAATGAGTGCGGTTAAGCTTTTGACGCGTGATGATGAGGTTTCGATCGCCATGAGAATTGAAGAAGGTCGCAGTAAAACTGTAAATTTTCTTTATCAAAATCCTTTGATTATGCGTCATTTTATCGAATGGTATAATGGCTTATCGAACGGCACTATTCTTCTTCGCGACATTATCAGAATTGACGAAACTTACAATTCTGAACTCGAAGAAATGATTAAAAACAGCGACCAACAAACTCCCGTCCCCGATAGCAATGTTGAAGATGTGGTGTCGATAATTGAAGAGCAGGCCGATTCCGCCGAAATAAATGAAGATTCTTTATTTGAAGATGAAGAACTCGAAGAAATCGATGAAAGTGCGGTTTCATTCGTTTCGATGGAAAGAATTTTGATGCCAAAAATGCTCGAACTTTTTCAAAAAGTCGCGACAATTTGTCAAAAAATTATCGATAAATCCGAAGATAAAACTCTTGAGCAAATTAAAAACGACAAAGATATTAATAAATTAAAATTGGATTTCGAAAAACTTTCAAGCGAAGTTAGCTTCAACGACGCCCTGATTAAAGCCTTGGTCGATCAACTTTACGAAGCTCAACAAAAACTTCTATCAATCGAAATTGAACTTCTAAAATATTCACAAACTTTTAATATCGAAAAAATTGATTTTCTAAAAAATTATGTTGGCATTGAAGATGGCGATAAATGGTTTAAAAAAGTAAAAGAAATTAAAGATAAAAAATGGCAAAAATTTACGCAAGAAGGCGAAAAGCAAATTCTTACTTCGCTCGAAAAAATTGCTAAATTTACTAAAATCATGAGCATTTCAATCGTCGATTTTAAAAAGATGATTAGCAATTTACGCTACAGCCAAGAGGAAGAATTGAAAGCGAAAAAAGAAATGATCGAAGCGAATTTGCGCTTGGTGGTTTCTATCGCCAAAAAATATACCAATCGTGGTTTGCAATTTTTAGATTTGATTCAAGAGGGCAATATTGGCTTGATGCGTGCCGTTGATAAATTTGAATATCGTCGCGGTTATAAATTTTCAACTTACGCCACTTGGTGGATTCGCCAAGCCATCACCCGAGCAATAGCAGACCAATCACGCACCATTCGAATCCCAATTCACATGGTTGAAACCATCAATAAAATTGTTAAAACTTCGCGTCAATTAACGCAAGAACTCGGCAGAACGCCTGACGCTCAAGAGATTGCTGATCGTTTATTAATGCCCGTTGAAAAAGTTCGTAAAGTTTTAAGAACTTCGAAAGATCCGGTAAGCCTTGAATCGCCTATATCGGGAGATGATGAAGAAAGTGTGCTTGGTGATTTTATTGAAGATAAAACAGCGGTGTTGCCATTCGACGCCGCCTCGCATTCTAAGCTTAAAGAGCTTACGGCGCAAATTCTTTCTTCGCTTACTTCGCGTGAAGAAAGGGTCTTGCGTATGCGTTTTGGCATTGGCATGGTGACAGATCATACTTTGGAAGAAGTCGGCAAACAATTCTCGGTTACTCGCGAAAGAATTCGTCAAATCGAAGCCAAAGCCTTGAAAAAATTACAACATCCAAAACGCGCTAAATTATTAAAAAGTTTCTTACAAGATACTTAATTTTATTACTAAACCAAAATGTCAAACCCACAAAAAACCTCAATTTTAGGTAAAAATTGGCAAGCCAAAATCTGCGATGAACGCTTGGTTTTGGCGATTACGCAAAAATATTCCACTTCTGAAGTTTTAGCAAAATTATTGAATATCCGTAAAATTCCCTTCGATGAAATTGCCGATTTTTTAGATCCAAAAATTAAAAATATTTTACCCAATCCATTTGAACTTGGCGACATGAAAATCGCCGTCGAACATGTCATAAACGCCATTAATTCCAATAAAAAAATTACTATTTTTGGTGATTATGATGTTGATGGCGCAACCTCGAGCGCAATTTTAAAACGCTATTTTTGTGACCTCGGAATCGATGTCGGAATTTATATTCCCGATCGTATTTTGGAAGGCTATGGCCCCAACTCCGAAGCCCTGTTAAACCTTAAAAAAAACGGCACCGATTTGGTGATTATGGTTGATTGCGGAACGGTGGCTTTTGAGCCGTTGCAAACCGCCAAAAAGGCCGGTTTGGAAATAATTGTAATCGATCATCATTTGGGGGTTATTGATAAGCCCGAAGCCATCGCCATCATAAATCCCAATCTTATTAATGAAAATTTTATTCATAAAAATTTATGTGCCGCGGGCGTGGTTTTTTTATTCATCGTCGCCATCAATAAAACTTTGCGAGAAAATAATTTTTTTACAAAAAATTCGGAGCCAAATTTATTCGCTTTGCTCGATTTGGTTGCGCTTGGGACGGTGTGCGATGTTATGCCGTTGCTCGGCTTAAATCGTGCTTTCGTGGCATCTGGTTTAAAAATTATGCAACAAAGAAAAAATTTGGGATTACGCATGATTTGCGACACCGCGGGGCTCGATTCTAAACCAAGTTCATATAGTTTGGGATTCGTCATCGGACCCAGAATTAATGCGGGCGGAAGGGTTGGCACTTCAAATTTAGGCGCCACAATTTTATCGAGCGAAGATGAAAATCAAATTTATGAAATCGCTCAAAGGCTTGAGGTTCTAAATCAAGAACGCAAAGATATTGAGGCTCAAGTTTTAAGCGAAGCCATTGAAAATTTAGAAAATAATAAAAATGGTTTTAACAAAAATGATGCGGTGATTTTTGCGGTCGCCAATGATTGGCATCAAGGAGTCATTGGGATTGTAGCGTCGCGACTTAAAGAACTTTATGGCAAACCCGTCGCGGTTTTAACGATTGACGAAAAAAAATCTCGTGCCAAGGCTTCGTGCCGTTCGATTAACGGCATTGATTTTGGTGGAGAAATTTTGAAAGCTCGGCTTGAAGGCTTGCTAATTGAGGGCGGAGGGCATGCGATGGCAGGAGGTTTCGCCGTGGAAATTTCTAAAATTAAAGATTTGCATCAATTTTTTTGCAATAATTTACAACAGAAAATCACTAAAATTTTACAAGAAAATCTTTATGAGTTTGATTTAGAACTCGATTTAGAACAGCTCAATCTTGATTTAATTAAAGAGCTTTCTAAGTTAGAGCCGTTTGGCACGGCGAATAGTCGTCCTAAATTTTTATTACGCAATGTTTATAAAATCCGCACTAATTTTGTTGGCAAAAAACAAGAACATTTAAGTTGCATTTTTAGCGCCAAATCGATGGTTGGATTTAACAATCAAATTCAAGCGATTTTATTTCGCATCGGCACTTCAAATTTAGCGCAAAATTTAATTGATTGCAAAGCTTCGCAACCAATAAATCTGATCGGAACCATTGATATCAATAGCTGGATGGGGGTTGAGAAATTGCAATTACAAATTGAAGATGCGATTATATAAATAACGCGTCCACTCTTAAATGATGCGACCGAATTTATCAGGTCTCGTCTTTGCGCGCCTACCTTAGAGTAGGCTTACGCAGACTCGCCTTCAAATTCAA
>CAJBXX010000022.1 GCA_903959715.1 uncultured Alphaproteobacteria bacterium
GCCTTGTCGGGGTGAAATTGATTTTGAAATTGATGATATTTCTTTTCAATTTCATTTAAATCGATGGTAAAATTTGGTGCTAAATTAAAGATTTCAAAATAATTTTTCATACATTAAAACTTTCTCCACAACCACAGCGACCTTTTTCGTTGGGATTAACAAAATCAAAGCCCGAAGACAGTTCGTCTTCTTTAAAAACCATCTCACTGCCAATTAAAAACATCGACACTTTTGGATCAATAAAAATTTGAATTTGTTGATTATTATCTTCGCACAAAATTACATCATCATATTTGGAAATATTTTTTTCGGCGATGGCAAATTCAATTGTATAACTCAAGCCCGAGCAACCGCGAGTTCGCACCGAAACGCGAATGCCTTCGCACGGCTCGGTGCGCTTGCTCAAAAGTTTTTTAATTTGAATAATCGCTTCGGGCTTGACCGTAAGATAATCAACAATCGGATTGCCAGTTTTTGAAATTTTAAAATCCATTTTTAATTTTTTTTCGTTTTTTTATCAACATTATCAAATTCTGAATCGCTATTTTTAGTGTTGGAATTTTGTGATTCATTAATTTTTTTATTTTTTTTGTAATCCTCAATCGCCGCTTTAATCGCTTCTTCCGCAAGCACCGAGCAATGAATTTTAACGGGCGGAAGCGACAATTCTTCGGCGATTTCTTTGTTGGTAATTTTTTCAGCTTTATCGATTTCCATGCCTTTAATCCATTCGGTTGCAAGTGAGCTCGAAGCAATAGCAGAGCCACAGCCGAAGGTTTTAAATTTAGCATCGGTGATGATGCCATCATCGGAAACTTTGATTTGCAATTTCATGACATCGCCACAAGCGGGAGCTCCAACTAGACCAGTGCCAATGCCTTTTTCATTTTTGTCGAAAGCTCCAACATTTTTTGGATTTTCATAATGTTCTAAAAGTTCTTTTGAGTAAGCCATATTTTCCTATAATTAATGTGTTTTCCAATTGATTGATTTAATGTCGATTCCTTCTTGCATCATGTCCCAAAGCGGGCTCATGGCACGAAGTTTCTCAACTTTTTTAGTAATTAAATTAATTGCGTAATCGATTTCTTCTTCCGTCGTAAAACGCCCGAAGCCAAAGCGAATTGAAGTGTGAGCGAGTTCATCATCAACGCCCAAAGCATGCAAAACATAAGATGGTTCAAGTGATGCCGAGGTGCATGCCGAGCCCGACGACACCGCTAAATCTTTGATTGCCATAATCATCGATTCGCCTTCAATGCCGGCGAAAGAAAAATTTAAATTGCCCAAATAGCGTTGTTCTAAATCGCCATTGAGATAGACATGCGTAAGAGCGGTGACGGCATCATAAAATTTCTTACTTAATTTTTTTATGTGTAAATAATCTTTTTCCATTTCATTAAAAGCAATTTCTGAAGCCAGCCCAAGCCCAGCAATAAGTTGGGTCGGTGCCGTTCCACTGCGAATACCGCGTTCTTGTCCACCACCGCTAAAAATTGGTTTAATGCGAACTCGCGGTTTGCGACGAATATAAATCGCGCCAACGCCTTTCGGACCATAAATTTTGTGCCCAGAAATGCTCATCAAATCGATATTCATTTTTTCAACATCGAGCGGAATTTTGCCGAAAGCTTGAGCGCAATCAGTGTGAAAAAAAACGCCTTTTTTACGACATAAAGCACCGATTTCCGCTAGAGGCTGAATGACTCCAATTTCATTATTGACCGCCATGATTGAAACCAAAGAAGTTTCGTTGGTGATGGCATTTTCGAGGGCGTTTAAATCGACTAAGCCGTTTTTTTGGACGGGTAAAAAAGTGATTTTAAAGCCTTCTTGTTCTAAGTCGCGACACGAATTAATTACGCATTTATGTTCGGTGGTTAAGGTAATAATGTGTTTTTTGTTGGCGGTCGCATAAAATTTGGCGACACCTTTAATCGCCAGATTGTTTGATTCCGTAGCGCCCGAAGTGAAAAAAATTTCTTTGTCATCGGCGTTAATAAGGTTGGCGACTTGACGACGAGCGATTTCGACCAGCTCTTCGGCTTTCCAGCCGTAGGCATGACTTCTTGAATGTGGATTGCCGAAATCATTTTTCATGACATCGATTATTTTATCAATAACTCGTGGATCTATTGGGGTTGTAGATTGATAATCGAGATAAATTGGTAATTTTATTGTCATTTTTTCCTTTATTTTTTGGTTCGTTGGTAAAATTCATTAAAAATTTTTAAAAAATAATCGATTTCATCTTTGGTGGTTTGTGGCGTAAGGCTTACGCGAATGGCGCCATCTAAGAATTCATTGCCGACATTCATGGCTTTTAAAATTCGTGATTGCGAAATAGTGCCAGAAGAGCAAGAGGCTCCAGCACTTACGCAAATATTGTTCAAATCAAAATTTATTAATTGCGTTTGATTGCTAATGTTTGGAAGGGCGTAGAAGCAAGTATTGGCAAGCCTTGGGGCATTTGATGCAAAAAATTTTATTTTATTGTTGGTGATTTTTTGTAAATTTTCTTCCAAATAATCGCGCAAAATTTTAATTTTTTGAAAATCATCAAGATTTTTTTGAGCCAAGGCACAAGCTTCGCCAAAGCCTGCAATTCCTGCGACATTGAGCGATCCAGCTCTTTTAGATTTTTGTTGTTTTCCGCCAAAAATTAGCGGACGAAAATCAAGTCCTTTACGAATTATTAAAGCGCCAACTCCTTGCGGACCATTGATTTTATGGGCTGAAATTGAGGCGTAATCAATATTTAATTTTTCTAAATCGATGGCGATTTTGCCAATAGCTTGCACAATATCGCAATGAAATAAACCGAGATTTTGATGGGTAATTTTGGCAATTTCTTCGACGGGTTGAATGGCTCCGGTTTCGTTGTTACAAGCCATCACCGACACTAAAAAATTTTCTTTATTTTGTGGAATTTTTTTTAAAAAATCATCGATATTTATAACGCCATTTTCTTCACAAGAAATTTCTGAAATTTTGAGGTGAGGGGGGCGACAATTATAAACCGAAGAATGTTCAATGTTGGAAATTAGAATTTGCGAAAAATCAGAGCCGAAAAATATTGTGTTTGTAGATTCGGTAGCGCTTGAGGTAAAAATAATTTCGTAGTTTTTGCAATTAAGAAATGCGTTAATTTTGGCTTTGGCTTCGTCGATTATGGCGTTGGCTTTGCGTCCAAGAGAGTGCGTCGCTGAAGAGTTGAAAGGGTATTGTAAAACTTCATTCATTTTGGCGATTACCGCTTCGGACATTGCGGTTGTAGAGTTGTAATCGAGATAAATTGTTTTCATAATTTATCAAGTGAAATTGAATTTAAATAATCGTAAATGCGATTTTCCAAACCATGCCACAAATGATGAGTTTTGCATTTGGTTTTATTGCTAGTGGCGATACATCCGTGTTTTTCTAAGGAGCAACGCGTCATTTTAATTGGTTCTTCGATGGCTTTTATAATGTCGGAAATGTTAATTTGTGATTTTTCTTTGCTTAAAATATAGCCTCCACCGGGACCTTTAATTGATTTAACAATGCCGTTTTTTTTCAAATGGGTGAAAATTTGTTCGAGATAAGATAATGAAATATTTTGACTTTTAGCAATTTCGTTTAACGATAAAGGTTGCTCAGTTTTTTGCGAACTGATTTCAATTATCGCCATGACTGCGTAGCGTGCTTTTGTTGTCAAAATCATAAATATTATTTGAAAAATATTGAAATTGTATAAAAAAACTTCTAATACCCTACCATTTTAGTAAGGTATTTTTTGCTCACAAGTCTTTTTTTAAAAAAATATTTGGAGGGCTTGCAATTAAAATTGAGGGTTGATATAATTTTTTGCTTGTCGTCGTTTAGACTTTAATTTTTTATTAATCTCATTTATCGCTAAATATAGGCTCAAAGCTTGTTTTAAGCGGTTTCTCTACTAAAAATTTATGACTCAAAACTCTCAAGAAAAAATCAATGAACAAGAAAATATTTTTGGCCAAGAAGATTTCGCCAAACTTTTCGAAGAATATGAAAAAGATACCCAACAATTAGTCGAAGGTGGCGTTGTTAAGGGTGTTGTGGTTGGAATTACTGATAAAGGTGTTGCCGTTGATATCGGTGCAAAATCAGTTGGATTCGTTGATATTGCTGAGTTTAGACGCGATGGAGAAATTGAAGAAGGTGATGTTGTCGATGTATTTTTAGAAAGATTAGAAAACAAAAGAGGCGAATTAATCATCAGCCGTGAGAATGCTCGTCGTTTGAATAATTGGAATTTCCTTAAAAATTGTCTTGAAGATAAAACTATTATTGATGGCAAAATTATTGGTCGCGTTAAAGGTGGTTACGCCGCCGATGTTAATGGCATTATTTGCTTTTTGCCAAGAAGCCAATTCGATACTGTTCTTGTAACTGACGATAGTTTTATTATTAATAAAATTGAAAAATTACAAGTTTTAAAAATTGATGAAGTGCGTGGAAACATTGTGGTTTCTAGAAGAGCGGTGCTTGAAAGCCAACGCAACATTGAAAAAGACAAAGTTCTTGCCACCATTAAAGTTGGTGATGCGATTGATGGAATCGTTAAAAATATCACCGATTACGGTGCCTTCATTGATTTCGGAAGTTTTGACGGCTTGTTGCACTTAACCGATATTTCTTGGTGCAGAATTAAACATCCTTCGGAAGTTTTAAAAGTTGGACAAGAAATTAAAGTTCAAGTAATTAAATATGACGAAGCCACAAAACGCGTGTCTTTGGGCATGAAACAATTACAACAAAACCCTTGGGAATCAATTTCTCAACGCTATCCAGTCGGTGCAACCTTGAAAGGAAAAGTAACTAACTTAACTAGCTATGGTGCTTTCGTTGAAATCGAGCAAGGCATTGAAGGCTTGGTCCATGTTTCTGAAATGAGTTGGTTAAAAAACAATTCAACACCAAATAAATTTATTAATGTTGGTCAAGATGTTGAGGTTATGGTTCTCGATATCAATTCACA
>CAJBXX010000023.1 GCA_903959715.1 uncultured Alphaproteobacteria bacterium
AAATTTTATTATTAAAAACTTTTTCGATTTTCATTTTTGCCTCTTCTAAGCGAAGAGCACAATGCTCTTTTAACGCACTGCCTTCTTCGTAAAGTTCGATCATTTGGTCGAGATTTATTTTTTGCGACGAAAGAATTTGCGAAATCTCTTCGAGCCTTGCCATTGAATCTTCAAACGACATTTTGGCAATTTTTTTTACGACATTTTTTTCAGAAATATTACTCATAAAATCTATTTTTGATCATTATTAATTTTTTCAAATAATGGCATTTCAACGCCAATTTTATCGATTAAACGAATTGGATATTTATCGGAAAAACAAGCGTCGCAATATTGTGGATTTTCATCATTACGAACAGTGTTTGCAATAGCTTTATAAAGACCGTCGATTGATAAATATCCCAAATAATCGGCGCCAATCATTTGGCGAATTTCTTCGGTTGATAAATGTGAAGCGATTAAATCTTTTTTATCTGGCGTATCGACGCCATAAAAACACGGGGAAATCGTTGGCGGAGAAGCGATAAGCATAATAATTTCTTTAGCACCGGCATCACGAATTAATTGAACAATTTTTTTAGAAGTAGTGCCACGAACAATGCTATCATCAATTAAAATCACCCTTTTATCCTTGATTGCCGTGACATTGGCGTTATGTTTGAGCTTTACGCCAAAATGGCGAATGCGATCTGTCGGCTCGATGAAAGTGCGTCCGACATAATGATTGCGAATAATGCCGAGCTCAAAAGGAATTTGTGATTGCCAAGCATAGCCAATCGCCCCAGCCACTCCAGAATCTGGAACCGGCACCACGACATCGGCTTCAATTTTAATTTCTTTGGCGAGTTGAATGCCAATATTTTTACGCATATCATAAACACTTTTACCCTCGATTACGCTGTCGGGACGGGCAAAATAAACATATTCAAAAATACAAAATTTTGGCGATTTTGGTTCAAATGGCTTAAGCGATTTAACGCCATCTTTATCGATGATTATCATTTCACCATTTTCAATATCGCGTTCAAAAGTCGCGCCGATAATATCGAAGGCACAAGTTTCGGAAGCGACAACATAAGAATCACCGAGGCGTGCCAAACTTAGAGGGCGAACGCCGTGCGGATCACGCAAAGCAACAATTCCATCCTTATGAATTATCACCAAAGAAAAGGCTCCTTCGATTTGCGAAGTGGCATCAATAATTTTTTCTTTTAACGAATTTTTTTGGCTCCGTGCGATTAAATGAATTATAACTTCGGTATCCATTGTTGATTGAAAAATCGCTCCACAATTGATAAGTTTTTTTCGTAAAGCCAATGCGTTTGTTAAATTGCCATTATGGGCTAAAGCAAGAAAACCGTGGCTTAGTTCCGCATAAATTGGTTGATAATTGCGCGCATTTTTTTTACCCGCGGTTGAATAACGCACATGACCAATCGCCGAATCGCCTTCAAGTTTTTTTAAAATTTTTTGCGAAGTAAAATTATCGGCAACTAAGCCATCGGCAAAATGAAAATTAGCGACCTCGCCTTTCATCGCAACAATTCCCGCCGCCTCTTGACCGCGATGCTGAAGTGCGTGCAAGCCTAGAGCGGTATTAACGGATGCGTCTTGCGAACCGTAAATTGCAAAAACACCGCATTCTTCGTGAAGCTCATCAAACATAAATATTTAAAATTAATTCATTATTGAAGTTGATCATAATTATTTCGCGACATGAGATATTTGTAAACTATCATATTCTCAATAATTCTTTGAACATAATTTCGCGTTTCAGAATAAGTTATTAACTCAATCCAATCAACTATTTTATTATAATCTTTCTCAAGTCGTGGATCATAAAATTCATTGATCCAACGCTTTGTAGCATTAGGACCGGCATTGTAAGAAGCAATCGCCAACATTTCCGAGCCCCCAAATTCATCAATTAATTTTTTTATATAAAAAGAACCGAGGCGAACATTGTAATTAATATCGGAGCTTAATTTTTTCTGATCATATTTTATTCCCAATTCTTTGGCAACTAATTTTGCCGTTCCGGGCATTAATTGCATAAAACCCAAAGCACCGACGCGACTTACTGCTAGTTGAGCAAAACCACTTTCTTGTTTAATGATGGCGTGAACCAGCGGAGCATATTCATCATTCATAACTTCCTTAACAATTTGGAATTTTTCTCGCACAAAAAATACATTTTTTTTCGCCGCGATTCGTGAAATTTTAGCGTCGAGTTGACGATCGCCAATTTCTCCGACAATTTTCATAATCACCGCAATTTGACCCTCGGTCGGAGCGTTGTTTACAATCCATTCAAAAATTTTCGAAGCATTATCGCGATCTCCCGAAATTGCCAAAATATAAGCGATTTGCGCCGCTCGCGATTCTGAAATTTTAACAATATCTCGGCCCGTAATTTCGGGGCTTTTTGGTAAAATTATATCTTTCGTCGAGCCCAGCGGATCGGTGTTTTTGTGCTTATGAATCGCAAGTTGACCGTAAAAGAAAATTGGATAATTGGTGCCCAATTTATATAATTCTATCGCCTTATCTTTTTGATTCATCGTTTCATAACACATAGCTTCCCAATATATCGCTCTAGATAAGGTGACGGGTTGGACAACATTTTTTCGCATTTTTTGAAAATGCGCCAAAGCATCTTTTGGCTCATCGAGAAAACGCAAAGCAACCCAACCCGCTGTCCATTCGGCTTCCCAAAAATCAGCATGAGTTACTGGCAAATTATGTTTTGATAAAATCTCGTAAGCTTTTTTATATTTTTTTTGTTTTATCATCTCGCGACCATAAAGCCTTCTAAAGCTCCACCATTTTTCGGGAAGTTTATAATTTTCTGGTAAATCGATCAACAAATCAATCACATCATCGATGCGATCTTTTGATTTATACCAAATCATTCTTTTAAAATTTAAAAGCTCGTTAGACCTTAATCTTCTAGGAACTTCGAGCAATAAATTATCGATATAACGGGGGAATTCTTCAATTTTTGCGATGGTTTCAAACAAATTTTTGTAATCATTGCCAACATAATTCATTATTCTTGAAGCTTCAATTTTTTTACCTTCCCACAACAATCTTTCAACTCTTTGAGCAAAATCATTTTCTGTTAAAATATCTCGATATTTTTCGATAAATTGCCTTTCGCCATCAATAGAAAAATTTTCTCTGATCCAGATTTTAGCAATTTCGGATTGAATATTTTTACTTTGAGAATCTTTGATTTCTTGATCAATTTTTTCTGTGGCAATTTTTAAAATTTTCGACTCCACAACATAAAGTTTTGATTCTGTTGTCAACGCGGGATTTGAGTTAAAATAAGCTTCGGCAATGTTATAATCAACATTATTGGCGATAGCAACGCGCTCAACATTTCTACGAATATCGTTAATGTTTGGTAAATAAGGATTATCCATTGCAAAAGTTGAAATATCGGCGAAGGAAGTTTTTTTGTGATCAATTTTACCACTATATTTATTCCACAAGACTACATCAAAAATCGCATCAGCCAAAGAATTTTTTTCATTGCCATGATTATCTTTTAAAATTTTGATTAAATTTACAGCTTCATCGAAATTATTTTTAGCAAGCGCCGAGTTAATGTTTTGAAGGGTTTCTAAATCATTTTTAGTAAATTTTTTCCACAATTTATCAGTTCTAAATTCATTTTCTTTGGCAATTGAAAATTGGCAAAACAAACAAGCAAATAGGGCAATCGCTAGAAGTTTTTTTATAAATTGCATCGCTTATTATTAATTAAATTGTAATTTTGAATTCGATTGAACAAACAGTAATTATTTTTTTTAAAAACTCAATTTGAAATTTTAAAAAAGATTGTAAATTTTGACTTGCTTTAAACTTAAAGCAATCTAAAATTTTTACTATTAATTTTAACACTTTTTTTATAAAATACAGATGGGATTTGTAAATAATTTCTTCATAAAAATTAACTCTAAAAATGTTGGCGTCGATGAATTTGGCAATCAATATTTTGAAAAGAAAAATGGCAAAAGATTCGTGATTTATAACGGCATTGCCGAGGCAAGCAAAATCTCATTTGATTGGCATTGTTGGATGCATTATTCAACTGCAAATATTCCAACAAAACAAGAAGAACTTAACAGATTTTTTTGGCAAAAAGCTCATTTACCAAACTTAACTGGAACAAAAAATTCATATACACCAAAAATGTCAAATCAACATAAACCAAAATTTCATTATCAACCCTGGGAAGCTAATTAAAATCTAATTTCATTAACCATGAATAAATCACATAATTATTTTGATTTTTTAATCGGAACCATCGTATTGCTATTTGCAATAGGTTTTTTTTCATATTCATTTAAAAGTTCAAAAATTTCCACTGGCTCAGGTTATAATATTATTGCAAAATTTGACAATGCTGATGGCATAACAATCGGAAGTGATATTAAAATTGCGGGCATAAAAGTTGGCTCAATCATTGA
>CAJBXX010000024.1 GCA_903959715.1 uncultured Alphaproteobacteria bacterium
AGTGATGATGAAGAGCTTTTTAATTTTAAAAAAAAGATGAGATCATTGAAAGAAGCTTTAGAAAAAGAAAGTGATGAAAATAACGCTAAAACTAGAAAATTAGAAGAGAGTGTTGAATATCTTAAAGGATTAACAACTGATGAACAAAAAATAGACCAAAAGTTAATTCAAAAAAATTCTACATTTATATCTTCCACTATTCAAGTTTTAGGAAAATTACATGAGAATTTAAAAAAAATTAGTGCTCCACCAGTGGGAATTGGGCGTTTAGGTGTTACATCGCCACGAGCTGATAATGTTGGTGCCGCTATTTCCAGGTAGGGTTGGCTTGAGGGATGCTTAAATAATGCAACGAACCTCATCGCAAAAAAATCGTATTAAATACAAAAACCCCGTTTACAAAATTTGCAAACGGGGTTTTTATTGAAAAATATTGAGAGAAAATTATCTAGAGTAAAATTCTGTGATAAGATGTGGCTCCATTTGAATTGCGTAAGGAACTTCGGCAAATGTAGGTTTCTCGGTTAATTTTATTGAGAAATTATCTTTTTCAAGAATTAAATAAGAAGGAACATCTCGTTCCATTTTTTGCAAAGCGTCGATCACAATATTCAATTTACGAGATTTTTCGCGAATTTGCACAACATCGCCAACTTTCAAACGATAAGAAGGAATATTGACTGACTTGCCATTAACCAAAACATGTTTGTGATTGACAAATTGACGAGCCGCGAAAACGGTCGGCACAAAATTGGCACGATAAACAATGGCATCGAGCCTGCTTTCAAGAGCACCGATGAAGTTTTCACTCACATCGCCTTTCATTTTTGAAGCAAGTTTGAAAGTGTTATGGAATTGTTTTTCGGAAATATTGCCGTAATAAAATTTCATTCTTTGTTTAGCACGAAGCTGAACACCGTAGTCGCTGGTGCGACCTTTTGAAGAAGCGCCATGTTGTCCTGGGCGATAATTGCGTTTGGCATAAGAATCTTTGGCTTGACCCCAAAGGCTTCCGCCTAATTTTCGGCTAAGTTTTTTCTTAGCATTAATGCGTTTAGTCATGATTTTGAAGGTTTTAACGCTTAATATCCACTAGTTTTTTAGGATTTTTAAATTAAAAATTGCCTAGAAAATTTTTTAAAAGCTTGACGCTCTTAAAAAGGATAAAGCTTTGTTAAGTCTCACTATTTTAAAGCAAAATATCTTTGCAAGTCAAGAAATTTTTTTTAACTCACTAAATTAAAATAGTTTGAGCAAAATGCCCCAAAACTTTTACAAAGGGTTTGATTTTTGTTTGAGAAAATTTTTTAATAATTTCGTCATTTTCGAGATAAAAACCATTTAATTCGATGAGATGAAATTTGATGCCATCGAATTGAATTATTTGTGCTGATTTTAAAATTTTGCCTTCAAATCCAACTTCTTGAAGTGCTGATAGAATGCTTGATTTAGAAGTTTCTTTGCCGGTTTCGATTGTGATTAAAGTGTTGTCGGAGTTTGATTTCTCTGGCTCTTTTATCGCGGTTGCAACGAGTTGAATTGAATTAAAATTTTTCTCTTTTTGTTCAAATTCAACGAAAGGAATTTTAGCGAAAATTTTTAAGCCGATGCGATTATTGGCGAGCGAAATCCACCAATTGTCGGTGGTATCTTCTTTTTTATCGCCATCATCATTTGAATTTGGAAGAGCAAATATACCGATTTGTGCGTTATTATTTTCGAGATCAGAAACTACACTATTGGCACTGTCATAATTGATAATTGGCACATCATTATTGTAATATTCTCGAGTTAAATAAACATAATCTGAAATATTTTTTGGATTGTGAATAGCGATTCTAAGTGCTTGTTCATTCATGTTGGCGGTGGTTATGATTTTACGCCAAATATTGATAATCGCTGATTTTGGAAATTTATTTTCACTAAGATTGACAAGATTTTTAATCATGTCGGCCTCGCGATTCGAGCGAATATAAAATTTTTCATTATAAGATTTTTTTAATTCGCCGACATTTTTAATAATCGTCATGCGATCTTTGAACAAGTTGAGAATTTTTAAATCTATTTCATCAATTTGTTCGCGAAACAAAGCTAGTTGTTTATTTTGTTGATTTTCGTTCATTGGTTTTTAATATTAGGTTTAAAAAATAACTGCAATTTATAAAATTTAATGAAAGTTAAGTCAAGATTTGGTCATTTAAATCAAGAATTTGAAATTGGTGATATTATTCATGTTGCCAAAAATGCAAAGTTAAAATTATCTTCGGGATTGGAAATTGAAAATTTTCCAATCGCTTATCAAACCTACGGCAATCTTAATTCCGACCAATCGAATGCCATTTTAATTTGCCACGCTTTAACCGGAGATCAATATGTGGCGAGTTCAAATCCCGTGATTCAAAAAGACGGTTGGTGGGATTTTATGATTGGGGCGGGCAAGGCAATTGATACTAATAAATTTTTTGTTATTTGTTCAAATGTTATTGGTGGATGCATGGGCTCGTTGGGTCCGAAGGAGATTGATCCGCAAACAAATAAACCTTTTGGTAAAAGTTTTCCGTTTTTAACGATTCATGATATGGTGCGTGCTCAAAATTTATTAATTGAGCATTTTGGTATAAAAAAATTACATGCGGTGATTGGTGGCTCAACGGGCGGAATGCAAGTTTTGGCGTGGGGGGTTTTGTTTCCAAACAAAGTAAAAATTTTAATTCCGATGGCAACTTCTTATCGTCATTCGCCACAAAATATTGCTTTTCACGAAGTTGGAAGACAAGCGATTATGACTGATCAAAATTGGTGCGACGGCGATTATTTAATTAACGAAAAATTTCCGAAAAATGGCTTGGCGATTGCTCGCATGACGGCTCATATTACTTATCTTTCCGAGACTTCTTTGCAGAAAAAATTTGGACGCGATTTGAATAGTAAGGATGGTTTTTCTTTTAGTGCAAAAAGAGATTTTGAAGTTGAAAATTATTTACATTATCAAGGCAATCGCTTCGTCGAAAGATTTGATCCAAATTCTTATTTAATAATTACGCGAGCTGTTGATTATTTTGATTTAGAGAGTGATTTTAATGGCAATTTAAGCGGTGCTTTTGTTGAGCTGGCTAAAAATAAATCTTGTAAAATTTGTATTATTTCTTTCTCCGATGATTGGCTTTTTCCGCCAAGCGAGTCAAAAAAATTGACACATTCTTTAAGTGCTTGTAGTGTCAATGTCAGTTCGGTTGTTATTGAAAGCAATGGCGGTCACGATTCTTTTTTATTAAAGAATGATATATTAGAAAAAACCATAAATGGTTTATTGATTGAAAAATAAATTTTTTAAAGTTTAATCATCTCATCTTTTCTTTAAAATTTTTTGCTTAAAATATGCAAAATAACCAAAATAATAATTCCCAAAAAATCCGCTATGATCTAGGCGTTATTGCTGATTTGATTAATCCAAATAGTAAGGTTCTTGATATTGGATGTGGCGATGGTGAGTTGTTGCATTTTTTGAAAAATACCAAAAATATTGATGCTCGCGGTCTTGAAATTTCTCATAAACAAGTTAGTAAAGCCTTGATTCGCGGTCTTTCGGTGATCCATGGAAACGCTGAAAATGATTTATCAATTTATCCCGATAATTCATTTGATTATGCGGTTTTGAGTCAAACTATTCAAGCTACGCAAAATCCGCCAAAAATTTTATTGGAAATGCTTAGAATTGCGAATTATGCCATTATTTCTTTGCCGAATTTTGCGCATATTAGAAATCGTTTTGATTTAATGTTTAAAGGTCAAATGCCCGTTAACAAAAACATGCCGTATCAATGGTATGAAACTCCCAACATTCATTTTTGTTCAATCTTGGATTTTGAAAAATTGTGTTTTAAGCTTGATTTAAATATTCAAAAAAAAGTTTTTCTAACTTCGAATCATCGTCTTTTTGGAATGTTTAGAAATGAATTTTTTTCAAATTTATTTGCCAAATATGGCATATTTTTAATCACTAAAAACGAATTTAAGGCTTCTTATCAAGAAGAGTTTGCTTTTAAATCTATATTTAATTTAGGATATAAAACAGCTATATCGAATTATGATTATAAAAATAAAATTAATGATTAAATTACCAAGTTTTTTAATTATTTTAGCGTTTTTGGTCTCTTCTTGCGCCTTTGAAGATTCTGATTATTCGTATAAAAATAAAAAACGCTATTCAAAAAATTTTGATGGAAAGTTTCGTAATGCAGGCAGGGGTTTTGCAAGAAGAGTAAAGCCTTCTGAATCCATGCAACCAGGGTTACCAAAGCAAAAAACTCCACTCGATTTTGTTGCCAGCGACAATTCCTACAATGTTAATAATTATCGCAATTATAAAATAAAAGACGAATTAAATAGTTTTTCTAAAAATGATTTAAGACGCGATTCCGAATTCAAAACCGTCGATGATTTTGATGAATTAGATGATGAATATTCCGATAACAATAACAATCAAAATCTTCTTGATCTCGGCGTTTATTCTGGTCATTTTAAAATAGGACAACCTTACACCGCGTTTGGCGTAGCTTATGTTCCGCAAGATTACGAAAGTTTTGAAGAAATTGGTGTTGCCTCATGGTACGGAGAAGATTTTCACGGTAAAAAAACTGCCAATGGTGAAATTTATAATATGGGAGATTTAACGGCGGCACATCCAACTTTACCATTACCATCCTTGATTAAAGTCACTAATTTGCAAAATGGAAAATCGCAAATTTTAAGAGTTAATGATCGCGGACCTTTTGCTAAAAATCGTGTAATTGATGTTTCTGAGAAAGCTGCCGAATTGCTTGGCTTTAAAGGCAAGGGAACCACTGATGTGAAAGTTGAATTACTAAGAAGTGATACCGATCAACTTTTACAAAAGTTAAAAATAAAAAATTAAATTAGTTAATAATAGATTTTTTTTGAAACGATTTTTCTTAAAATTTATAAATTATATTTTTTTTATAGACTCGGCATAAAAATTATATATTTTTGTTTTAAAAT
>CAJBXX010000025.1 GCA_903959715.1 uncultured Alphaproteobacteria bacterium
AAATTTATAATTATTTAAAAAATAATTTTTTATTTCTTTATCGAAAAATAAATATTCAATGTGTCCAATGTTACATCCAGAGGTCATTAACTTATTAGCTTCATGATTATCGACGAAAATTAATTTAGTATTTTTATCTTTAAGCATTTTTTTTATGTCATTTAAAATATAATCATAAACAAAATTAACTTGCGGATCGTTGATTCCAAATAAGATTCGACGATGCGAAATTGCATTATTAATGCCATAAATCGATATTTTTTGTGGCATATCTTTGTTAAAATATGTTACAATCGGGTGCGCCAATTGATGCAAATTATAAAAATTTATCTCATTGCTATTGACCTCCAAAGCCTTTGTTTTGTAATAATAAGCTTTAAAATCATAAATCTTACGAAACTTATTTCTAAACCCAACTTCGCTGGTTAAATCGCGAAAATTATCCGAATAATCATGAACATACAAAAATAGCGAAGCCATAATTATAAAAATAGAAAATTGTGTAAGTTTTTTATTAATTTTTACAAAAAAATATTTCTCACAAATGAAATAAAAAAAGTAGAAGAAAATTAAACCCGCAAAGTTTGTAAGCCAATAATTTAAACCGCTAAAAGCCTTAACGAACAAAGCGCAACATAAAGCATAAATTACAAAAAAAACTACAATATTTTTGGTAGAAAATATTTTTTTTCGCGTTGATTGATCGAGTTTTTTGAATAAAATTATAAAATTATAAATCAACATTAACCACCACAAGTTAAACACTCCAGTAAGTCCAAAAATTGTTAATCTAATGAATTCAGCTTGTGAAAGTGGGATGATTATAAAAAATCCTAAGAAAAATAAATTTTCGAAAAAATTTAAAAAATTATTTCGTAAAATAATTAAAAAAATTCGTGCCATGAAAATTAAATTTATAGCACAAAACATTGAAAATTGATCAATGGTAAAAATGCTTTCGATTAGAACCACTATTGATGAAGCTATAAAAATTATCATAAAAGTTTTGTCATTTTCTCGCATTTTATAACGCGAAAAAATTAAAAAAGCTCCGAAATATGGCAATATAACGAACGCCATATTTGAATAAAGATTAGTTAAAAATTTATTAAAATTTTTATAGATTTGAAAATAATTACTCCACATCGGCACCACAAATTCAAAAAAATTTGGATGAATTTTTTGAATTAAAATATAATAAATGGATAAAATTAGAGCTAAAATTAATTTATCAATTTCAAAAAAAAATCGAAATGAATTATATTTTTTTGCAAAGTAAATTTCAATTAAAGCAACGAAAATTAAATAATGGGGTTTAAGGCAGGTAATCAATCCCATCAAGATTCCCTTGATAATTAAATCTTTCTTTTTAAGTTGATTTTTATCGATTAAAATTATTGCTAAATATGGATAAAAAAGTATTAAAAAATAGCTCGATTTAGTGCCAAATTCGGCAAGATACAAACCAAAGGGTCGCAAAAAAAAACCCAAAAAACAGCAGATAATTATTAAATTAAATTCAATTTTATCTTGATAAATTTGCGTTCTTTTCAAAATTTTTGAAGCAAAAAAAATTGAAATTAACGCACCACAATTTGCAAAAATTTCCGCTATCAAAACTGGACTTATATTTAGCGCAATTGAAATTTTGTATTGGAAGGCGTAAAGCCACATTAAAATTGGAAAATTTATTTCAAAAATATCAACAAAATACTCTTTTCCGAGCGCCAATTTTTTACCAACATCAATGTAAACGGAAGTGTCTGGACCAATATCAATCAATGATCGAATAAAAATACTTATCAAAAAAATTAATCCACAACTAATCAGCAAAAAATTTTTTGAAGCAAAATTTTTAATAATTTTATTTTCTAACATATGCCTCAAAAATAACTTGTTTTTTCTTTCTGATTTTTTCAAACTCAACTTGTTTAACCACTTCAAATTCATCATTACTTAAGGAGCCTTTTGTATATTTTGGAACAAAAGAATCATCTTCAAAATTTAAATTATATTGGGTTAAAAATTTAAAATTTTCTCTAAAATATTTTCTTATTTTTTCATTATTTCTGATTAAATATTCAACATTATCAATTGAACATTCTTGGTTTTTATAAAAAATAATTACTTTATTTTTTGGATTAATCATTTGTTTATAAAGCCCATCAAAAGCCTTTTCATTGTAGATTTCATTAAATTCATGACTTTTAGAATTTAAAGGAATTGTTATAATTTGATATTGAGAAAATTCTGATTCATTGCGAAGTTTGGCATAATTTCTAAATGGGTAAGAATTTTCAATATTTCTTCCAAAAATAATTAAATTTTCATCGCTTTTTATGTTTGCTTTAGAGATTTCAAATAGCTTCTTATTTTGATCGTTAGGAGATTTTAAATAATAGCAATCTTCTTGCATTGCTTGATAACTAAAAATAACTCTAAAATAGTTACCCAAAAAGCTAAAAGTTGCAAAAAAAACTAAGAAATTAATTATATAAAAAAAATTCTTATTTTCGTGATATTTTTTTGCAATTAAATTCAAATTAACAAAGGCAAATATCGTCGAAATTATTGAAATTATGACAAATAAATTTTCTAAATCTTTGGCTAATAAAATCGATATTACAAGGCAAAATATTAACAATATTGCAAGAAAGAAATAACGCTTTGAACCATGAAAAAAGCCTGAGCACAACAAATAAAAGAATAGTGGAATTTCAGCGATTAGAACAATAATAAAAATTAAACTAAAAAAATCAATCGACAAAAAACAAAAAATCATTAATGATAAAATTAATAACCCGCCACCATTCAATATTTTAATTTTATTTTGCCTAAAATAATCAATAAAATTAATTATAACGAAACCTAAAAATAGTGAATAAAAAAAAACGGTTTGATCTAAAAAATAATTCTCCGATAAAATTATTAAAAACACCGCGATTGTAAGTAAAAATAGATGATTTGTAAGGTGATTTTTTTGCAATTTTTTAATGTAAATAAAAATTAAAAATATGTACATTAAATAACTCACAAGAAAATTATCATAGAATTTTAAATATTTTACAAAAAAACCTTTAACTTGATAATTCAAAATATATTCATAATAAATCCCCATCATATAAGAAAAATTTTCTACAAAACTTTTAAAAAAGATAAAAATAATAATCGCATTCAAAATTAATATTAATCCGCAAGTAATATTATGTAAATCCAACAGGCTCTTGATGTTTCGTGATTTATAAATTCTAAATATTTCAAAAAATGCTATAAAAAAAATAAAATTTGGCTTAAGTGCAATTATCAATCCAGACAATATTCCTAAATAAATTTTTTGAATTTTTTTTAGCTTTTCAACACCAAAAACATAATAAGAAAAGATTGGATAAAATAAAATTAATAAAAATGAAGTTTTAGTTAAAAATTCATTAAAAATTAATGTCTTTCCTCTTATAAAAAAACCTGCGCAAAAGCATATGATTAAAGCATTCAATTGAACTTGAGATTGAATATTTTTAGAATTTTTTAGAATTTTATACGACCAAATTAGCGAAATAATTGCCAACAAATTAACAAAATAATCAGCTATCACTATTGGCGTAACGCCCAATAAATTAGAAAAATAAATTGGAATCGTTAAAATTAAAAAACTTAATGGAAAATTATATTCAAAAAAATCATGATAATATTTTTTGCCTTCGAGAATTTTTTGGGCAATTTCTAAATAAAGTCCCGAATCTTGACCAATATCAACGGTCGAGCGTTTATATAAACTTAGTAGAACAATAAAAAAACAACAAAAAATTCCGCAAAATTGATTGCAAAAAAATGATTTTAAACAATTGAAAAAAATGTTTAATTTTTTATTCAAAAAACTTTCGATTTTTTTGCCAAGAAATAATCTATTTTCCTCTATGCAAATAATTGCCATTAAGGCATCAAAACCCCATTTCATTTTCTTTAATTTTTTATTGATTGTTTTTTAAAATATATTAAAACTTCATTATAAATTTTAAACTCTTAACTTTCAAACTATTATGACTAAAACAATAACCGTAGCTTTCGGCGATGGCATCGGTCCCGAAATAATGGAAAGCACCCTAGAAATTCTTAGAGCCTCAGGCGTTGATTTAAAATTCAACATCATTGAGGTTGGTAAAAAAATTTACGAAAAAGGTTTTAATTCGGGCTTAATGCCCTCGGCTTGGGAAAGTTTAAACGAAACAAAAATTATCCTCAAGGCACCAATCACAACGCCTCAAGGCGGTGGATATAAAAGTTTAAATGTGACCATTCGCAAAAAACTTGGATTATATTCAAATGTCCGACCCGTTTCGTCATTTCATCCTTTTGTTGAGTGTAATTTTCCAAAAATGGATGTAGTAATTATTCGCGAAAATGAAGAAGATCTTTACGCTGGAATTGA
>CAJBXX010000026.1 GCA_903959715.1 uncultured Alphaproteobacteria bacterium
ATGGATCCATAAATTTGGGAGAGCGAGATTGTTGTTTTTGGGCGTATCCAGATTTACTTGCGAAATACATTCCACAAAGGTGAAAAAATATTCCAATGATGGAGGTTATAGAATTTATGGAAGTTAGTAGCTCCAATAAAATTGATAATCCAAAAATGGAAAAACATATTATTGAAATTTTTAATAGTGTTTTGTTTTTTTTGCGGGTTTTCATAAATTTTTTATTTTTTTTCAATTTAATAAAAAAATTTGTTAAAGTCAAATGAAGAACTTAGTTAGAGGCGGGCAAACCAGTATTCACTCGTTAAGAATGGTTATTCAATTATTTTTAACAATTTGGAAAATGTTATTGTTTTCAACGATCATTATTAACTTAATTAATTTGTTTAGAAAATATGATTTATTCGCATTTAAAGAGTTATTTATTTTACAATTTTCAAGGATTTTAGTATTTTGTGGTTTTGAAAATTACAATATTCATTTTGTTGGAAGATATAAAAATATTTATGATCTTAAGGCAAAAATTGTAAGCACTAATCCCAATCTTATTTTACTTGAAAAAAATCTTTTGCAAACCATTGAAAATGGCTTTGTGAACTCTTTTTTGTTTGGAATATTTTTAATAATAATTTTAGTAATTTCCTTTGCCATTAAAGGAAAAAAATTAACAAAAGAAAAATTTATTAGAGGCGGTAAAATTGTCTCTTCAAATCAATTAAAAAAAATCACTAAAAGATTTAATTTTTTACAAAATTTAAGAAGTTTTAAATTTAATTTTTTATTTTCTAGAAATTATTCAATTTCTTCAATTCCGCTTCCTAATGATGTAGAATTTCTTCATACTGTAATTCTGGGAAGCACTGGAACGGGTAAAACCAATGCCATTTTAGATTTATTGGATCAAATTCGTCAAAATGGCGATAGAGCGATAATTTATGATAAAATGGGAACTTACACCGCCAATTATTATCAAGCCCAAAAAGATGTTATTTTAAATCCTCTGGATCAAAGATCAAAATCTTGGTCATTTTATAATGAAATCAGAAAAGAAAGCGATTATGATTATATTGCTTCCGCTTTGATTCCTGAAAAAAAAGATAGTTCGGGACCATTTTGGAATGATTCAGCTCGTAAGGTTTTTAGCGTTTTTGCTCAAAAACTTAAAAATCAAACAAAAGAAAATCCTTCCAATAAAAAATTTTTAAAATTACTACTCAAATCAAATTTTAAAATTTTAGCGGATTTTTTATCATCAACTTCGGCGACTTCTTTGATTAATGCCGAATCGGAGAAAACTTCGTTAAGTATTTTAGCGATTTTATCAGCTTATTTATCATCACTTAAATATTTAAAAGATGATGATGCGGACGATAATTTTTCAATCAGAAATTGGATTGAATTAGAAAATAATGATAGTTTTCTGTTTATTTCATCAAGAAGCGATCAGCATGACAGCCTACAGCCACTTATATCAACTTGGATAGATATCGCCATAAAAGCTTTGTTAAGTTTAGAACAAAATAATTATTCTAAAGCGAATAAAAGGCGCGTGTGGATAATTTTAGACGAAATTGGTTCTTTACAACAAATGCCTTCGCTCCTTGATGGACTTGCCCAAAGTAGGCAATTTGGAGGAGCGTTTATTTTATCTTTGCATTCAATATCACAATTAAAATCAATTTATGGCAAAGATAAAACTGATACTATCACTTCGCTGTGTAGAAATAAATTATTTTTTGCCGGCGCCGATGATGAAACTGCAGAATATTGTTCACAAAATTTAGGTCATCAAGAAATTGAAGAAGTTAAAGAAGGAATCTCATATGGAGCCAATGAAATCAGGGATGGAGTAAGTTTAAATAATCATAAATCGCAGAAACGAATTGTTATTTCATCGCAAATTATGTATATGAAATCATTGGAAGCATATCTTAAATTTGCGGGAAATTTTCCGATTAGTAAAATTGATTTTAAAATAAAAAATCGTCCAAAAATTGCAGAAAGATTTATTGATAATATTTTGCCAGATCATCAACAATTTAATGCTAATTTTAAAGATAAAATAAACCCAGTAAAGCCAGATGAAGATTTACTTGAAGATATGGAATTTGAAAGTGTAGAAGATGAAAAAAATCATAATCAAAATAATAATTTTAGTGATGAATATGATTATGACAAAGAAACGGGTGAAGTTTTCATAAAGCCGTCGGAACCGCAAGTAGAGCCAAAATCCCAGATTAATAACACTTTAAACAACAAAGTTAAAAGGGAAGAATTTTATTAATTTATTATTTAATTATGGTCAACAACAAAAAACCAATATCAATAAGATTTAGTGATGAAGAACTAATTATCATAAAAAATAATGCTTCTCTTGCCAATCAAT
>CAJBXX010000027.1 GCA_903959715.1 uncultured Alphaproteobacteria bacterium
ATGCTTCCAACCATCAATGAAGAATGCGTCAAACAAGCCGTTAAAACTGGACTTGGCATCAATGCCAAAATTAATTTGGTGTCAATTTTTGATCGCAAAAATTATTTTTATCCCGATTTACCGCAAGGCTATCAAATTTCGCAATTTTCCGATCCGATTGTCTCCGAAGGTGCCGTCGAAATTACCCTCGAAAATGGCGATAAAAAAATCATTGCCGTTGAACGCATTCACATCGAGCAAGATGCCGGAAAATCAGTTCACGATCAACATCCGCAATTTTCTTTGATTGATTTGAACCGCTCTGGCATTGCCTTGATGGAAATTGTTTCCAAGCCCGACATGAATTCGCCATTTGAAGCTTCGGAATATGTTAGAACTGTCCGTTCAATCGTCCGTTCGCTCGGCACCTGCGACGGCGACATGGAAAAAGGCAATTTGCGTTGCGATGCCAATGTTTCGGTGCGAAAAATTGGCGAACAAAAACTCGGCACTCGTTGCGAAATTAAAAATTTAAATTCGATGCGAAACATCTCGCGCGCCATTGAATTTGAAGCCAAACGCCAAGTTGAAATTTTAGAAAATGGTGGTGCAATTAATCAAGAAACTCGTTTATTCGATGCCCTAAATGGCGAAACGCGCACCATGCGTTCCAAGGAAGACGCCATGGATTATCGCTATTTTCCCGATCCCGATTTGCCGAAATTAATTCTTACGCAAGAATATGTTGATAACATCAAAAAATCTTTGCCCGAACTTCCGCAAGCCAAGAGAGAACGCTATATTCGCGATTTAAAAATTTCCGAATATGATGCCGGAGTTTTAACCGCCGATGATGAAATCGCTAATTATTTTGAACAATTAATTCAAAAACACGATGCCAAATTATGCACGACTTGGCTTACAGTAGAGTTGTTCGGACGCATGAACAAGCTCGGCGTTAAATTTGAAGATTTAAAAATTTCAGCACAAAATTTAACCGAATTACTCGACTTAATTAAAAGCGGAGAAATTTCAGGAAAAATCGCCAAAGATGTTTTGGATATTATGTTTGAAAGCGGAGAAAAAGCTTACAAAATCGTTGAAAGCAAAGGCTTGAAACAAGTTTCCGATCTTGGCGCTTTAGAAAAAATTGTTGATGAAGTTATTAAAAATAATGCAGAAAATTTTGCCAAATTGCAAGCCGGCGACGAAAAATTACTCGGATTTTTTGTCGGTCAAATTATGAAAGCAAGCAAGGGGCAAGCCAATCCACAACTAGCCAACGAAATTTTAAAGAAAAAAATTGGGTAATTTAAATAACCTGAAAAAACCCAAAACTCATCGCGGGTTATTTGCGTTAAAAAAATAGCCTAAACGGCTATTTTTAGCGAAGAGGGGCAATAAAATCGCAACGGTAATTGCGATTTGGGAGCCGTGAGGGGTCAAAAAGCTAGAGCATCAACGGTTTCAAGATTATCAAAAAAACTAAAACAAAAAAAATTCCAAATTAGTTGAAGATGAAATTTCTAA
>CAJBXX010000028.1 GCA_903959715.1 uncultured Alphaproteobacteria bacterium
CTGAAGAAATTAAAGCACAAGCCACCGCCAAATCCGCCGAAGTTTCAACGATTTTCAAGCCTCCGACGATGTTTAAATAAACTTCTTTATCAAATAAATTTAAACCAAATCTTGAATTTAAAACGGCGATAATCATCGCTAAACGATTTAAATCCCAGCCTACAACCGCGCGTCTCGGCGTTGGAATAAAAGATGGCGCCACCAAGGCTTGAACTTCCGCCAAAATTGGCCTTGTGCCTTCGATACCGGCGAAAACCGCGGTTCCGCTGGTGTCGCGATCATATGACGCCAAAAATAATTCACTCGGATTTGAAACTTCGGACAAACCGATATCATTCATTTCAAAAACGCCAATTTCGTTGGCCGCGCCGAAGCGATTTTTCATGGCGCGCAAAATGCGAAAATGCAAATCTTTTTCACCTTCAAAATAAAGAACGGTGTCAACCATATGCTCTAAAACCTTGGGTCCAGCGATTTGCCCGTCTTTGGTAACATGACTTACGATTAATAAAGTTATGTTGTTTTTTTTGGCAAAAATTGTTAATTCGCCCGCTGATGCGCGCACTTGCGAAACCGTGCCCGGAGCCGATGACAGCTCTTCGATGAACATGGTTTGTATTGAATCTATAATTACAATAACTGGTGCTTTTTCATCTTTAATTGTGTTGATAATTTCGGCAACATTGGTGGTTGAAGCGAGTTTAATCGATTGCTCATCGCATTCGAGACGCTTGGCTCTGAGCCTAACTTGATCAACCGATTCTTCGCCCGAAATATAAATTATCGAATTTTTTGCTTTGGCTAAACTATCCGCCGTTTGCAATAATAAAGTTGATTTACCAATTCCTGGATCGCCACCGATTAAGACCACCGAACCTTGCACCAAGCCACCTCCAAGCACTCTATCTAATTCATTAATTCCGGTTTTAATACGCGGAAATTCTTGGGCTTCGCCATTTAAACTTACGAGATTGGCTTTGCGTGAATTTTTGTTGTTGGAATTTTTTGCGGTTTTATCGTCTTCGAGTCGTGAAAAATGTGAAGCTCCGCCTTCGGTGAACTCTTCAACCAAGCTATTCCAGGCTCCACAATCTGAACATTTTCCCGACCATTTAAAATGAATTGCTCCACAAGATTGACACGAATAAGCGGTTTTTTTGTTAGACATTTTGTAGTTTTTTGGGTTTATAAAATCATGAAAATTTTATAAATTTATAAAAAACAAACAAGAGGATTTTGGTAAATTATTTTTAAAATATTATTTGTTATAATTTTTTCGCATGTAAGGAATAACTATGTCATTATTGACGATAACAGTCATTCTAGCGCCTTGCGGAATTCTGATAACCGGATTTAAATCGATAGTATTTTTAATAATGCCCGTAACAATATCGATGATTGTTTTGGTCACATCATACAAAGCTTGATTGCCAGCATTGCCATAAGTTGTAGTGGTGCCTTGAGAAGCATTTACAGTTGTCGAAGTTTGCGCATTGCCACCCATTACTTGTTGAGCCGCCGCCGTTCCGGCCACCGCCAAAACACTCGCCATAAGAGAATTGGCAACCAACGAACTATATCGATTATCGGTTTCACCGGCAATCCCTGCCCTGCCCGATTGATCCGAAGCGCTTAGAGAAATATTTAAACTTATACCGTCGGGTCTAAGTAAACGACTCCAAGAAATATTAACGCGACCCTGACCTCTTTTAATCTCGGAAGAATAAGTGCCGTATAATCTTGAGCCCTTAGGAATTAAAATCTCTTTGCCGGCTTCGCCATAAACATCTCGCGTAATTATACCACGCACCGGCCCAGGAAATTCAGTGTTGATGGCGGTTTCTAAAATTGCGCTTAATAATTTACCTTGAGCGATTGTTCTTGAGCGATCTTCGATCATTTTTACTTCAACATTTTTTTCGGTTTTTTCAATTTTTTTCAACTCATCTTCTTTTAGCAATATGATGTTTTTTTCTTGCCCAACGCCTAGTGGCGGAGTAGCCCCACCCCTATCAGAAAAAACAACTATCGGAGAATATCGCGGTTCAAAAATATTGTTATTTAATTTTTCCGCTTCGACTTTTTCTTCATTTTGTTTTTCTTTTATTTTCTTTTCTTCTTCATTATTTTTTTTAATTTGCTCGAGATTATCTTGATTTTCCTTTAATTTTAATTCTAATTCTTGGATTTTTTGATCACGCAATTTTAATTCTTCAGAATTAGCGGCGATTGAAAAATTTTTATTATCAACCTCAATTTGAGAAGGGTTTTGTGGATTTTTTATTTCATTTTCAACTTTTTCATTTTCAGTTTTTATCTTCATTATATCGATAGATTCCGAAGAATTTACCATATCTTTTGGTAATTCCGGAATATCAGGAATCTCTGGCTTCGTTTGTTTTTCAAGCAATTCTACATTGCTTTTTTCTTTTTTATCAACTTCTTCTAGATTAAAAATCGATTTCTCTTCTTTGGGGGCAACATTTTCACCTTCTTTGATTTCTATACCGTCTTCCGCCCTTATTGGAACTTGTTCGAGTACAACTTGTTGAGAACTTGTGCCACTAAAAAAAAGATAATAACAAATAAATATCAAAATAACCGACGCTAAAATTATTAGCATCGTATTTTTTTTATTGCTTGATATCGATGGAGCACTGTCTTTGATATCAACAAAAACATCTTCTTCGACACTTTCAACATCTTGCTCTATTTGTTTTTGTGGCCTAGATCTCATTTTAAAGAATCAAATTTTTTAAATTA
>CAJBXX010000029.1 GCA_903959715.1 uncultured Alphaproteobacteria bacterium
CTTTTTAACTTCGCAAGCATTAGCAAATATTAAAGTTGTTGAGTGGAATGAAGAAGCTAAATTAACCGATTATGGTCGCGTTTCAAAGTTTTATATTAAAATTCAAGCCACGAATTTGCCACAAAACTCAGCCATAACTTCTTTTTCAATAAATAGTTCTGCCGATCGCAATCAAGAAGTCTCAAGCGTTAAATTCAACGCTCTTACTGCTCAACATCTTTCCTCCTCAAAATCAATTGAGGTTTTTTTTAACAAACCTTTGCTTAATAATCAATATGCTTACATTGAATATGAAGCGAAGGATCGTTATGAAAAAATTAACAAATATATTCGCCAAGAACCCTTTTAT
The DNA here is from genome assembly GCA_903959715.1 of uncultured Alphaproteobacteria bacterium. Lineage (GTDB taxonomy): Bacteria > Pseudomonadota > Alphaproteobacteria > Rickettsiales > UBA1997 > CAILUF01. The sequence goes on from CAJBXX010000029.1 coordinate 350, forward strand.
ATCCCGCAATTTGCTAGTGGCGCCAAGGCAAATATTTCGTTAGATTTTGGCGAAAATTATGAATTAATTTCTACCCACAAAAATATTATTGTTGAAAATAAAAAAGTTATATTTAAACAAACAGTTCCTAGTAACGGTATTCAAGAAGTATTAAAAATAACAAATTCAATTAAACCTTGGAATGTTTTGATAAAAAGTAAAATAATTCTCAATAATTCTGAAGGTGAACTTGAAATTACTGCTCCTTATTTATTTAGGGGAGGGGCTCAAAATGTTGAAAATCAAACGATCGGAGCCAGTAAAATTCCTAAAAAACACATTACCAATCGCGATAATGATATTTTAACTTTCGATGTTTCCCCGACTGATAAAGAAATCATTATTCAAAATAAGGCTTATATCAAAACTGGAAAAAGATTTGTCGCCGAAAATAATCGCCAAATTAGTAAATATTTAGAAACAACTCCGAATGAAGAAATTCTCTTGAAGCCAATCTTACAACAAATAATGACTAATTCTGAATATGATTTTATTCCGCTTCACGCCAAAATAATTAAGTATGTTCACAAAACCTTAAAATATGATTTAAATTATTTTGGAAAATTATTAACGGTTGAACAAATTTTACAAACTAAATCTGGAGTTTGTAGCGAATTCGCAACTTTATTTAACGCCTTAGCGCGAGTTGCCAAAATTCCGTCCTCAATCGTTCATGGCTATGCCTTCGGCGAATATGATAAATTTGAAAGCCACGCTTGGAATATGATTTATGTCGATAATAATTGGATTTATGTTGATCCTACTTGGAATTTGAGTTCCGGGGCTGTTTCTTCTTCGCATATTTACATTAAAGATAATCGCAAAGAAGAGCTTCTTTTACAATTTAAAGGCACCGGAACTGATATAAAAATTGATAGAGAATTTGAAATTGTTGAAATTTTAAAAAAATAATATTTGCATAAAATAATATTTTTTTTAGACTTATTTTTCACAGTTCAAAGCCTTTATTTCGTTGGTTTTTAAAATGATAAATTATTTTTTACAATTAAAAAATTTTGATAAAAATTTTCGTATTTTTACGCCAATTTTTATGATTTTAACAACAATATTTTTATTTTTCGCCATCATCGCAATATCTCTTTCGCCCAATGATTATCAACAAAGCAACGCCGTTAAAATCATGTATATTCATGTTCCGTCGGCTTGGATGTCATTATTAATTTATTTTTTTATGGCGAGTTTTAATGTTGCCGGCTTCGTTTGGAAAAATCGTTTTTTTTATTTAATCGCACGCGCCATTGCCGAAATTGGTTGCGTTTTCACCTTAATCACTTTAATTACCGGTGCCATTTGGGGTAAGCCGATTTGGGGCACTTGGTGGGCGTGGGACGCGCGCCTTACCTCAATGTTAATTTTGTTTTTTTTATATTTGGGATATTTACTTTTATTCGACACCATTGAAGATAAAATCAAAGCTGAAAAAATCTCGGCGATCATCGCCATTATTGGCTTGATAAACATTCCAATCATTAAATTTTCGGTTGAATATTGGAATTCTCTTCATCAAAAAGCTAGTATTATTCGCTCGGGCGGAGTTGCCATTCATTCGGCATTCTTAAAGCCTTTATTATTAATGTTTGCGGTCTATTTTTGTACTTTTATTTTCGTTGCGTTAATTGCAGTTAAAAATGAAATTATGAAACGCAAAATTCAATCTTTAATTTTAAAAAATAATCATAATTTATGACTTATGTTGTTACCGACAATTGCGTTCGTTGCAAATATACCGATTGCGTTTCGGTTTGCCCCGTCGATTGTTTTTACGAAGGCGAAAATATGTTGGTTATCGATCCCGAAGCTTGCATTGATTGCGGAGTTTGCGTGCCCGAATGCCCAGCTGAAGCCATCTCTCCCGAAGCGCCCGACTTAATGAAATGGGTTGAAATTAATCGCGAATATACCAAAAAATGGCCAAATATTACTAAGAAAAAAGAGGCTTTACCCGAAGCCAAAGAAATGGATGGCATGAAAAATAAATTTGAAAAATTTTTCGATCCGCGTCCCGCTAAATCAACCAAATAAAATTTACAAAATGCTAAATCTCGAAAAAAATCTTCAAGCTTTTCAAAATCTGCGTAAGCCCGATGCCATTATTTACGATTGGGACAACACTTTGGTCGATACTTGGCCATTAATTAAAAATGCCATAAATGCAACGATGCGATCGTTAAATCGTGAGGAGTGGAGTTTAGAAAAAGTCCGCGATTCGGTGCATAAATCGATGCGTGAATCATTTCCAGAAATTTTTGGCAATGAATGGGAAAGGGCAGGCGAGATCTACAAAAAAGCTTATCAAGACATTAATATCGCACAAATTTCTTTGTTAAAAAACTCTTTTGAATTATTAAATTTTGTCAAAAGTTTAAACATTTCGCAATTTTTAGTGAGCAATAAAATTGGCACTACTTTACGCAAAGAAGTTAAAAAATTACAACTTGAACATTTGTTTTTTTCATTAGTTGGCGCCCAAGATGCCAATTTTGATAAACCAAGTCGCGAGCCCGCCGATTTTGCTTTGATGGGCTCGCAAATCGATCCAAAAAAACATCATATTTGGTTTGTTGGCGATACCATTGCCGATGTCGAATGTGCTCATAATCTTGGTGCTTGTCCGATAATTTATGGTCATTCCGATAATCAAATTTCTAAAACAATTGAAGAAAAAATTTTAGAAAATGGCTTTGATGATAAAGGGGCAGTTGCGGTTTATTTTGATCACAAAGAATTAATTAACATTTTAAAAAATTTAATTTAGATGGTTCGTCAATCTTCGCCAGTTTTAGAATCGCCACGTTTAAGCCCAAGGTCAGAAAGCTACCCTCCTCAATCAGAAGATTTTTTTGCCAATATCAACACTTGTTTATGTGGTTTTTTTGATTTTTTTTTACAAGAAGATGGAGGTAAAAAATCAAATCAAAAGACAGCTAAATCAAAGGCGGTTGAGTTTAAAGATTTATTGCAAAAAAATAATGTAACTGAAGTTTATTTTAATCATAATACGAATGTTAATAGAATAGAATATGGCTCAAGTATTGTTTATCGAGACCTTACCAAAGATTTGCTCAATTTCATTAAAAAAGAATATAAAGATGACCCAAATGTTATCAAAGCACTCAATCAATTACCAAAAATTGGAAATAAAATACAAGATGAAAAATTAATAGAAATTGCTTATAAATTAGCAAAAGATGGGGATCGAATAAAAGAAAATACCGATTTTAAATGTGAAATCCAATTAGAAAAAAATGTAAAAGATTCGTTAAAACAAGAAATTTTAGCTATGAGTTGTAATAAAGATAATAGTGATAATCTCGATCAAATCTTAAGAGAAGGAAGTGATTTTTTAATATCCGTCACGGATCTTTTTTTTTGTTGCACAAGAACACGAGATTCAAATCCTAAAACTGTAATTAATGTGCTTTCATCATCTCAAGAAGATTCACCCAGAGCAAGATAGAGTGATTGGTTGGGGTGCAAAAAAAAGCGATAAAAACCGTATTTAAAGCGCAAAAACATTTAATTAATCAACAAAATTTATTTTACAAAAAAATTATAATCCAAATTTATTAAATGAAATTCGTTCTTCAATTTTATTTAAAATGCCTGCAAAAGCGTCGGCGTAAAGGCTCGAAGATTTTTCGCTAATCAAACTTTTAATAAAAGATTTTTTCGTGGTGATTTCGATAAATTCAACTTCTTCGCCGAATTTTTCTTGCATTTTTTTACGCATATCGGTGATGCCGTCAACAAGTCCTAGATCTAGCGCTGTCTTGCCCGCCCAAAATGCTCCGGTAAAAATTTCTTCTTCATTTTTAGTAAGTTTTTGCCCGCGATGTTTACGCACTAAATCTTTAAAATTGTCAAAAATATCTTTTTGTGCTTGCTTTAAAATCTCAATATTGGCTTGCTCTTCGGGCAAGAAAGGGTCAAGGATCGCCTTGTTTTTGCCTTCGGTATAAATGCGACGATCAACGCCAATTTTTTTGATTAAATCAACAAAACCAAAGCTTGAAAATATCACTCCGATGGAGCCAATGATTGAAGAATTATGAGCGTAAATTTCATCACCACTTAATAAAAGCCAATATCCGCCTGATGCCGAGACATCTTGAGCGAATGTATAAACTGGAATTTTATTTTTCTCGGATAATTCGCGAATGTAATTATAAATTAGTTCCGACTGGACAGGAGAGCCTCCGGGAGAATTTATTGAAAGCGCCACCGCCGAAATTTTTTTCGACTCAAAAGCTTTTTTAATTAATGGCGCATTATTAATAAAATTAATGCCAGTTTCAAATTTTGAATCCTTGCCGATAACGCCTGATAGAGTAAGGTGTGCGACTTTTTTATTTTTATTTTTTTTAAAAATTTTGCAAAAAATTTTGGTAAAAATGCAATTACAATTCTTGCTGTGATTCATGAGAATTTTTATATAAAATTGTTAAATCTTTGGAGGAAAAATTATTATTGATAATTTTGTATAAATAATTTAGAAACCAAAAAACAATAAAACAAGTTAATATTGTTGAACAAGAAAGCCATAAACCAGAATGACCAAAATTTTTCATTAAAGTGCCCGTGATTAATAATCCGCAAATAGTTCCAATTAATGCTACTCTAGTGAAGGCACTATTGACAATTAATCTTTGAGTCGGTTTATATTTTTCATTAATTAAAACTAAAGTTGGTAATTTCATTCCCGACATGGCACCAAAAAGCAAGAAAAATAATATGAAAATATTTTGATTGTCGCCATAAAAATTAATTATATAAATTATATAAAGCGAACAAAATGCCGATAAAATCATTAAAAATCGACGATTAAAATAATTGCATAAAAATCCAAAAAAAGTATAAAAAATAGTGCCGAATAATAGCGATGAGAGTAGCATTGAAGCTTCGTTTGGTGTCATGCCGATTTTGATGCCATAAATGATTGAAAAAGTGCTACAAGATGCCATTATGAAACTTGAGGTAAAGGCAGCGAAGAAAATTTTTGGAGAGTTTTTAATGTAGCGCCAAATGGCGACTTTCTTTTGTTCGCGAACGATTGAGTCAGCTTTTTTTAAACGCAATAATGGAATAGTTGAGAGTAAATAAAGAACGCTTGCCAATAAAAAACTATAAAAGCTATCTTCGGTTTTTATTAAATTTAAAATTATCGGACCAAAAGCATTGCCAATAGCAACTAGAGTAATGCCGATAGAAATTGCTATTGAACGAATTTTGGGTGGGGATAAATCGATCATAACTGTATTGCGAGTAACGGCAATAGTGAAAAGCGAGGTTCCGAGGCAATAAATTATAATTATCCACAACCAATAAAAAACAAATTTGAATAATAAAAGAGAGCAGATGGAGGCAACAAAACTGCCGATTATAACACCTTTTATCATGCCAATTTTTTGACCAAACGCCGGCAAAAATCTTGAGAAAATAACGCCGGCACCAATTTGTGATACAGTTGAAAGTGAAATTAAAAATTCATTTTTAACATTAGCTTCGAGACGAAATGCAATCATTACCATCATGATTCCGTAAGCAATTGACGAAATAAAAATTGAAGAAAAAACTGCCAATAAATCTTGAACTAGAGATAAACTCCAAGTGAAGTTTTGAGTATCATCATTTTTTTTGAGAGGAAGTGGTGCAAAGCCTTCTCCAGTATGGTCATAACTGCGGGATATTCCTCCGTTATTTCGATAAAAAATTAGCATTAATTTTGTTAAAAAAATTTATGAAAATTTACGAATATCGACCAAATGACCTGCGATTGCCGAGGCTCCTGCCATGGCGGGACTCATCAAATGAGTTCTTCCTCCGCGACCTTGACGACCTTCAAAATTACGATTAGAAGTTGAGGCGCATCTTTCGCCAAATTCTAATTTATCGGCGTTCATCGCCAAGCACATTGAGCATCCCGGTTCACGCCATTCAAAGCCCGCTTCGATAAAAATTTTATCCAAACCTTCTTTTTCCGCTTGCTCTTTTACCAATCCTGAACCAGGAACGATCATTGCCAACTTGATATTTTTGGCGACTTTTTTGCCATTAACGACTTTGGCAACGGCACGGAAATCTTCAATGCGACCGTTGGTGCATGAGCCAATAAAAACTTTATCGATATAAATTTCTTCCAAAGCCATACCAGCTTGCAAGCCCATATATTCAAGCGATCGTGCCACCGCTTCTTGTTTGCCTTTATCGGCAAAATCTTGCGGATATGGGACTTTAGAATTGATTGGCAAGGCATCTTCAGGGCTGGTGCCCCAAGTTACTTGCGGAGCAATATCTTCGGCATTAAGATGAATTTCTTTGTCATATTTAGCATTATCATCGGATTTTAAAGAGCTCCAAAATTTAACCGCTTCGTTCCAATGCTTCGCATCTGGAGCCATTGGACGACCTTTGATATATTCGAAAGTAATTTCATCGGGAGCAATTAATCCAGCGCGAGCACCCGCTTCAATTGACATATTGCAAACCGTCATGCGACCTTCCATCGACAGGTTTTTAATTGCTGATCCTGCATATTCAATGACATATCCCGTGGCACCTGCGGTGCCGATTTTGCCAATAATTGCCAAAATAATATCTTTCGCTGTGACGCCATTGCCAAGCTTGCCATCGACTTTAACTAAAAAGTTTTTAGCTCTTTTTTGAATCAAAGTTTGTGTTGCCAAAACATGTTCGACTTCGGAAGTGCCGATGCCAAAAGCCAAGGCACCGAAGGCGCCATGAGTTGAGGTGTGGCTATCTCCGCACACAATCACCATACCGGGCTGAGTAAAACCTTGCTCGGGGCCAACAATATGAACGACTCCTTGTTTTTTATCATCGAGATCAAAATATTTAATATCGAAATCGCGACAATTTTGTTCGAGAGTTTCAACTTGAATTTTTGAAGTTTCATCCTTGATTCCCAAAGTGCCATTATGGCGGTCAGCACTAGTGGTTGGAACATTGTGATCGGCAACCGCCAAATGTGATTTTTTATGTCTTGGCTTTCGATTGGCAATTCTTAAACCCTCAAAAGCTTGAGGAGATGTAACTTCGTGAATAAGCTGGCGATCAACATAAATAAGGCTAGAAGAGCCATCATCATCGACTAAATGTAAGTCCCAAATTTTGTCATATAAAGTTTTCGGCATGTTGTTTAATTTATATTTTAATTGTGAAAAATTATAAAAAATTATGAAAAGTTTAAGATATTTTTATAAATCTTTTTAAAAAATACACAAAAAAAAATTAAAATCAATTTCAATTATTTGATATTAAAATAAATAAATTTGAGTTTATGTTTTTCTTGATTAAAGTTAAAAAAAATTAACCTTAAAAATAATTTCATGAATATTTTATTTCTCGGCGACATCGTTGGTAGATCTGGTCGCAAAGCGGTTTGCGATAATTTATTAAAAATTAAAAATGATTATAAAATTGATTTCACAATCGTCAATTGCGATAACGCTTCGGGCGGTTTTGGCATTAGTCGCAATGCCGAGCAAGAGTTGCTTCAAGCGGGCGCAGAGGTATTAACTGGTGGCGATCATATTTGGGATCAAAGAGAAATAACCGGTTTTATCAATGATTCAAAGCGTTTGCTTCGTCCAATAAATTTTCCCAAATCTTGCCCCGGGGTTGGCGCTAGAATTTTTTTGGCTTCAAATAATAAAAAAATTTTAGTGGTTCATGCGCTTGGGCAAATTTTTACAAAATATCAAGTCAATTGCCCGTTTGAAGCGGTTGAAGAGGTAATAAAAAACAATCCACTTGGTAAAGAAGTCGATGCGATTTTTGTCGATTTTCACGCCGAAGCGACTTCGGAAAAAATGGCGATGGGGAAATTTTTAGATGGCAAAGTCACTGCGGTTGTAGGTTCTCATACTCACATTCCAACCAATGATTGCCACATCATGAATGGCGGAACCGCTTACCAAACCGATGCCGGCATGTGTGGCGATTACGATTCAGTGATTGGTATGGATAAAAATGTGCCGTTGCAAATGTTTTTACACAAAAGAAAATTTGATAAAATGGAGCCGGCAAAAGGTGAGGCGACGATATGCGGTTGTATAGTTGAGGTCGATAATAAAACGGGGCTTGCCATGAAAATTTTACCAATTAAAATCGGCGGAATACTTTCTAAAATAAATTAAAATTAACTTCTAAAATTTATGGCAGGACACTCGCAGTTCGCAAATATAAAGCATCGCAAAGGCGCACAAGACGCCAAAAAGGCGAAAATTTTTACCAAAATAATTCGCGAAATTACCGTTTCGGCAAAATCTGGGCAACCCGATCCAGAGTTCAATCCCCGTTTACGCAATGCTATAATTGAAGCGAGAAATAATAACATGCCGAAAGATCGCGTTGACACCGCGATTAAAAAAGTTATTGCCGGAGCTGATGGCGATAATTTTGAAGAAATTCGTTATGAAGGTTATGCTCCAAACGGTATTGCTTTGATTGTTGAGGCACTTACGGATAATCGCAATCGCACCGCCAGTGAAGTGCGAAGCATTTTTACAAAAATGGGCGGAGCCCTTGGCGAAACTGGTTCGGTTGGTTTTATGTTTGATCGAGTTGGTGTTATTCAATTTGAAAGTAAAATTGCTAGCGAAGAAAAAATTTTTGAAAGTGCCATCGAAGCAGGTGCTGACGATGTTGAGATCAATCCAGAATTTTATATAATTTTTACGCAACCCGAAAATTTTATTACAGTTCGCGATATTTTGACCAAACAATTTGGCGACGCAATTTCCGCCAAACTCGATTGGAAAGCTAAAAATTTAATGGAAATTTCCGATTTAGATCAAGCACAAAAACTCTTGAAAATGATTGATTTGCTTGATGATTGCGACGATGTGCAAAATGTCACGGGCAATTATTCTTTTAGCGACGAAGTGGCGAAAAATATTGGGTAAAATCGTTGAATTAAAAACTTAGTTACTGTTAAATAATTTTTTAAACTAAAATTGAATAATTTAAAAATATTGGTTAAGATTTTTTAAAAAATAATAATAACTACCTAATTTTTTTCAGTAGTAAAAATGTTTAATATAATAAAAAAATTTCAATTTTTAGATAAAATTCTATTGTTAATTGTTTTATCTTTTTTGTTTTCCAAAATTTCTTACGCAGCTGGTTTTGCAACCGATTCTCATTCTGCTTCGGCTCTTGGAACTTCCTATGCTGGCTCTGTTAGTGGAGTAAACGATATATCAGACTCATTTTTTAATCCCGCGACATTATCAAACACCAAAAAAAACGAAGCTTTGTTATCCACGACCTACATTAATTTTAAGGTTGATGATGATAATATAAGCGCAACCTATAATTCCAATGGCTCTAGCGTTGCTGGAATTAGAAATAACAAGCAAACAATAAATGCCTTTATACCCGCTGGCTTCATCGCTTCAAGAATTAATGATAAAACCATTTTAGGTCTTAGTATAACTTCCCCATTTGGTCTTTCGACGGCTTATAATTCAAATTGGGCGGGAAGATATTATGCAATTGATAGCGAGATCAATTCTGTCAATTTCAATCCGATGATTTCTTATGATTTTAACAAAAAATTGTCTTTAGGTTTCGGTGTGCAAGCTCAATATATAAATTCAACTCTAACAAATGCTGTTGATGTTGGCGGACTATATCTTTCAAGCCCAGGAAGTGCTGATGGATTCGCTAAAGCAAAAGGTGATGATTGGGGATATGGTTATAATGGCGGATTAAAATATAAACTCAGCGATGATTTAACATTCGGTATTGGCTATAGATCAGCTATCAAACACAAACTTGACGGAGATATTAAATTAGAATCATCAGCAATAGGAAATCAAGCTTCAAATTTTAACGCCAAGCTTACTACCCCAGAAAATATAATTGCTGGTTTTGGTTATAAACTAAACGACAAAATAACGCTTTTGCATGACACAAGCTGGACTAGATGGTCACGAGTTAAAACTTTGAATATTAACTCTCAAAATAGCAATTTAAGCAACTCCACAAATCTTAATTTTAAAGATAGTTTTAGATATTCATTTGGTGCTCATTTTCAACAAAATGAAAAATTAAAATTAAAAATTGGTGTAGCTTACGAAGATGGATCGGTAGGCAATGATTCTCGTAATCCAAGAATACCAATCAGTGATAAAATTTGGACAAGCATTGGTTTTGGGTATAAAATTAGCAATAATACTTTAATCGATGCGACATATTTACATGAGTTTTATACAAAAAATAAGGTTAATTTACAAGCTTCTGGAGTCAATACCAGTAATATCGTAACTAATTATAAAAATAAAATTGATGTTATAGCAATTTCACTCAAAATAAATTTTTGATATCATTATTACAATATTAAAATGATTATCAATTTTAATGCCCAAGGAGGGTGGCGATGTATTGTGATTTTTTAATAAAAAGAATAAATGACTTCTATAAAAATGTAATAGAAGTAAGGAAAAATAAAAAACACTTAGTTATTGGGAAAAATACAAAAGACGATTCTTTAATATTAACCAGCAATGACTATTTAGCGATCGCAAATCATCCAAAAATTTTGTCTGCTCAAGAAAAAGAAATAAAAAATCAGCATAATAAAGTTATTATGTCTGCGGTTTTTATGACTGAAAATAGTTTAAAGGGTGTGTTTGAGAAAGAGATGGCAGAGTATTTTGGATATGAGTCTTCGATACTTTGTCAATCTGGTTGGGCGGCAAATGTTGGCTTATTACAAGCAATCGCCGAAAAGGATGTTCCTGTTTACATCGATTTTTTCGCTCACATGTCATTGTGGGAGGGAATTAAAACCTCGGGTGCGAAAGCGATACCTTTTTTACATAACAATACCGCTCATTTGGAAAAGATGCTTGTTAAGAACGGTCCCGGAATTATTCTAATTGATTCTTTGTATAGCACTACTGGTGATATTGCTCCAATTGCACAAATTGCCAGATTGTCGAAACAATATAAATGTATTTATGTAGTTGATGAGTCTCACTCAGTTGGAACTCATGGTTTTAAAGGCTCTGGTTTGGTTAAAGAGCTTGGACTTACTGATCAGGTTGATTTTATTACTTTAAGTCTTGCGAAAACCTTTGCAGGAAGAGCTGGACTTATTGTCTGTTCGAATAGATTTGCTGGATATTTTCCTTATATTGCATATCCGGCAATTTTTAGTTCTGCTTTACTTGATCATGAAATTGCAGGTCTTAGAGCGACATTAGAGGTAATTAAAGAATCGGATAATTTAAGAGAATCTTTAAAAGCAAAATCTGCATATTTACGAAAAGAATTAAAACAAATGGGATATCAGATTCAGAGTCAATCACATATTGTTTCAATTGAATCGGGAAACGAAGAGAAAACAGAGATATTAAGAGACGCTCTTGAAGAGCGTAATATTTTTGGTTCTGTTTTTTGTTCTCCCGCCACACCAAAAAACAGGGCTTTGATAAGGTTATCAGTAAATAGCAAAATATCTTACGAAGAACTCAATTATAGTATTGAGAGTTTCCAAGATATTAAAAACAAAAACATTTTTTAGTTTAAACAATGATAAAAAAAATAAAAAAAGAGTATGAAAGTGTTTTTAGATATGCTCAAAACAATCTGTTTTTAGTTGGCATTCTAGGTGTTTTCGGCTTCCCACTTTATTATTTCATATGGAAATATTTATATCCGCAACCTTATGAAAATCTTTATTTAAGATTAACCTGCGCCACCTTATTTCTTCCTTGGTTATTTACAAATCGTCTCTCAGAAAAATGGATTAAATTTTTCCCTTCCTA
>CAJBXX010000030.1 GCA_903959715.1 uncultured Alphaproteobacteria bacterium
TATTGCCACAAAGAAATTTTTCGTGCCTTTATTTCCTACGGAAGCATGTATGCTCTTTCGGCGATATTGATTTTATCTTTGATTAATTTAGGTTATTCGCAATTATTTGCTTATCACTTCAATTTGGTCGTTTCTTTGGTTTTATTCTATTTATTGCATTCTTATTTTACCTTCAAATAATGCTATTTATATGGCTTAGAACCGCTTCAAACAATGATCTAAATTTTTTGTTTGCCTTTTTGTAAGTTGATTTTTATAATGTTAAATAAATTTGAGCTAAAAAAAGTTTTTTCTTGTCTTTTATTTTGAATTGGCCCCATCGTCTAACGGTTAGGACGTCACCCTTTCACGGTGAAAATACGAGTTCGAATCTCGTTGGGGTCACCAAATTTCTTATCTAAATTTTAAAAATTATGAAAAATTTTTTGCTAATTTTTATATTTTTTTTATCTTCATTAAACTGTTTTGCCCAAGATAAAATTGCCAAAGATGAGTTCGTTATAAAAATCAAAAATCATCGCTTCGAGCCAGATTTAATCAATGTCCCCGCTGATACAAAATTCAAAATTATTATTGAAAATCTCGATAACACAATCGAAGAATTTGAAAGTGATGATTTAAAAAAAGAAAAACTTGTCGGTGCCGGCAAAAAAGTTTCTTTGCAAATTTCGCCACTAAAAGCCGGTGAATATAAATTCTATGGCGATTTTCATCAAAAAACTGCTCAGGGCAAAATTATTTCAAAATAAATTGATGTCAAAAAATATTGCCCAAAATAATTTTATGCTTGAGGCGTTAAATCAAGCTCGAATTGCTTTGGAGTTTGATGAAGTGCCCGTTGGTGCGGTAATAGTTGAAAATAATCAAATTATCGCTAGCGGATTTAATCAAAATCGTCGAAATTGCGATCCCACCGCTCACGCCGAAATCATTGCCTTAAGAAATGCTTGCGAAATTAAAAAATCTACTAAATTAGAAAATTGCGATATTTATATCACTCTCGAACCCTGCGCTATGTGCTTAATCGCCTTAAGCTATGCACGAATTCGTCGCATTTATTACGGTGCCAATGATGAAAAATTTGGCGCCATTGAAAGTTTACCGCTTTTTTTAGGAGCCAAAAACGCATATTTTAAAAGTGAATTTTACTCCGGAATCGGTGCCGAAGATTCCAAAACCCTCCTCAAGAATTTTTTTCAAAATAAGCGTTAAATTTATCTCAAAAACTCAAAAAATAACTTTACTTTTTGCTAAAATCGCAAAGAATAAAATAAATTATTTTTATAAAGAATTTTCAAAATATGAGTTTAGAAATTTTACAAAATCTGCTTCAAGTTCCTGATTTATCCGATAAAAAATGGATTTACGAACAATATGATTCGCAAGTGATGAACGACACTTTGTTAACGGGTGGCGACGCTTCAATCGTTCGCGTTCACGGCACCAAAAAAGCTTTGGCAATGAGTGTCGATTGCACTCCGCGTTATGTCGAAGCCGATAGTTATGAAGGCTCAATCCAAGCCGTTTGCGAAACCTATCGCAATATTTCGGCGGTTGGTGCCAAGCCTTTGGCGATTACCAATTGTTTGAATTTTGGCAATCCACAAAAACCTGAAATTATGGGGCAAATTGTGCGTTCGATTCAAGGAATTACGCGAGCATGCAAAGAGCTCGATTATCCAGTTGTTTCGGGCAATGTTTCGCTTTATAATGAAACCGATGGTAAGGCAATCAAACCAACGCCAGCAATTGGCGGAGTAGGGCTGTTGGCTGATGCCAATAAAAGATGTGATACAAAATTTAAAAAAATTAATGATCAAATTTTCGTGATTGGCAAAACTTTTGGACATATTTCTTGTTCAATTTATGAAAGAGAAATTTTGAAAATTGAAAATCAAAAAAATCCTCCGAAAGTCGATTTAATTGAAGAGAAAAAAAATTCTGAATTTGTTCGTGATTTAATCGAAAAAGATTTAATAAATGCTTGCCACGATGTCTCCGATGGCGGTTTGCTGGTGGCACTTTTTGAAATGTCGACTAAAGATTTAGGCTGTGAAATTGATATTTCATCCTTGAAAAATGAAGAAATTAACGATGAAAATGCAATTTTATTTGGCGAAGATCAGTCGCGTTATGTCGTTTCAATTGCTAATTCTAATTTGAAAGATTTTTTAAAAATCGCCGAGAAAAATAAAATTGCAATTTTTAAAATTGGTCAAGTAATTCAAGAAAATATTAGCTTAAATTCGCAAAAAATTAATGTACTTGATTTGCAAAAAATTTCACAACTTACATTTGAAAAACATTTTTCTTAAATACCAATATTTTCATGAATAAAAAATCTTTTCGTTACGCTTCCTTGGCAATGAATATTCTAGAAAAGCTCCTTGGAACAAGGTTTTCCTTGTCGGGAATTGAAAATATTCCGCCTCAACCCGTGATGTTTGTTGCTAATCATTTTACTCGTTCCGAAACTTTTTTTGTGCCCTACATAATCAATAAAGCAACTAACAGAGAGGTTAGATGTTTGGCCGATTCTAAAATATTTCTCGGAACATTTGGAAAATTTTTAACATCAGTTGGAACCGTTTCAACCAAAGATCCAAATCGTGATAATATTATAATTGAAGATTTGGTTAGCGGTGCTTTTGATTGGATGATATATCCCGAAGGAAGTATGGTAAAAAGTAAGGAAATAGAATATAATGGTCTTTACATAAATCGCACACCCTATCGCGTTGGTCCAGTCAGAACCGGAGCCTCGGTTTTGGCATTAAAATCTGAATTATTTCGCACCGAAATCATTGAAGCTTATCGCAAAAATGATAAACAAACTCTCGATAATTATAAAATAAATAATGGCTTAACTTATCATGAATCCTATGAAAAATTAACAACAAAAATAGTTCCCGTTAACATTACCTATTATCCAATACGCCCCGGGGAAAATAAAATTAAAGCCTTGGCAACGCGCTTGATTAAAAACCTGCCCAAGCAAGTGGTTGAAGAGCTTGAGATTGAAGGTAATATTTTATTAGATGCTGATATTAACATAAGTTTTGGTGAGCCAATCAATGTTGCCGATTACATTAAATCAACTCGTGAGGTCATTAAAAAAATTCCAATTATTAAAGATGAAACCAAAAATAATTTTATCATAAAATATTATCGTTCTCGCTTAACCAGCGATTTCATGGAAAAAGTTTATTCCGATGTGCAAATAAATTTTGATCATATTTTTGTCGCGTCTTTAATTCATTGCTCTCAATCTAGAATAAAAATTAGCGACCTCAAAAGAATAATTTATTATTCGGCAATATTAATCGCTAAAATCAAAAAATATCGCTTAAATTCTTCTGTTTTTGAAGAAAATATTGTTAAAATTTTTGCCGATGAAGATTTTTTTGAATTTGATAGCGTTTTTAATTTGGCAATAAAGCAAAATTTGATTAAAAAAATCTCCGAAGATGAAATTGAAATTTTTAAGAATTTTTTAAATAAAGAATTTGATTTTCACCAAATCAGAATAGAGAACACTTTGCAAGTTATTTTGCGAGAATTTTTTCTTCTTGAAAATGCTAATAGCGTTGTAAAAAGGGTTTCCGCTTTTAATAAAGAAGAGTTGCAAAAAATAGTTTTTAAAAATATTTACGAAGCTGATTTGAAAATTTTTGACAAAAATTATTTAGAAAATTTTGATAAAAATTTTTCAAAAGATAAATCAATTGGCTCTCCGTTATTTTTAGGCAATGATGTCAAATCTGTTAAAAAAATTCAGAATTTTGGAGTGGTTTTGGTGCATGGTTATAAATCCGCTCCAAAGGAAGTTGAAGATTTAGCTAAATTCTTGAATGGCTACGGCATCAAGACTTACAGCGTTCGCTTAAAAGGGCACGGCACCTCGCCAAGTGATTTAAAAAATTATTCTTGGTTTGATTGGTATGAAGCTGTGCAACGAGGTTATTGTGCTTTAGGTAATATATGCTCAAATATTGCCATTGTAGGCTTTTCGACGGGTGGATTATTATCTCTTCTCACTGCGTCGCAAAAAAAATCTTTAAATAAGTTGGTTGGAATTGTTTCGATTAATTCGGCATTGAAGCTTCGTGATATTAAATCAAAAATGATTCCAGGAATTAATTTATGGAATGAATTGCTCGAAAAATTTAATCTTGAAAAAGGGCGCATGGAATTTATTGATGATGTTCCAGAAAATCCTCATATAAACTACTCCCGCAACTATATAAAAGGCGTTTACGAATTAGAAAAATTAATGATTTTATGTGAAAATAATTTGCACAAAATTTCTCTTCCAACATTAATAATTCAATCAAAAAAGACCCGGTTGTTAATCCAATTAGTGGCAAAATAATATTTGATAAAATTAAATCGCAACAAAAAAAATTAGTTGAAATGGATTTTGAAAATCATGTAATCATAACTTCAAAAAATAAAGAATTAGTGTTTCAAGAAATAATTAA
>CAJBXX010000031.1 GCA_903959715.1 uncultured Alphaproteobacteria bacterium
ATTATCTTTATACCGAAGAGTTTATTGATGCGGTTGGTGAAAACATGAATTCATAATTTACATTAAAATTAAAAAAATTAATATGAAATTTTCGCATAAAAAAACCAAGAATTTTAATATTTTTCGCCGAAACAAAGGCTTCTCACTCATTGAAATCTCGGTTGTTTTATTGATAATTGGTGTTTTGATTGCGGGAATTTCTCAGGGCATAGATTTATATTCTGAATTTAAAATAAAAACTGCACAAAAATTAACAATCAATTCGCCGGTAAGTCGGATAGAAGGGTTGGCACTGTGGCTTGAAACCACTTTAGAAAAATCATTTCAAACCAAAATGGTTAATAATTCAGAGGTTCCACAATGGAATAATATTTCGCCATTTGATTTGGATGTTAAAAATGCCTTTAGTTATTCAACAAATCCCCAACCCACCTATCTTGAAAATCATATTAATGGATTGCCAGCTATTCAATTTAAGAAAATTTCCACTAATTGCATGTTCGTAGAAAATGGTTTCGACAAAAACACCGAAAATGTGACAATTTTTCTAGCACTAATTTCAAAATCATCACAATCAGCTGATAGAATAATTGAAAAATGGAGCGATACCAGTAAGCCATATCCCTATGTGTTGCGTCATAATTTTTTTATTGCCGCATATGACGGCACTTATAATCCGCGTGCTAAGGTCAATGGTATCAACAACATTGCAAAAATTAATTTTCCATATGTAGTTTCGGCAAGAAGAGTTAAATCTGGAAATTTATCAATTTGGCTTAATGGAGATAGGGGTGTTGATGGATCGGACACTACTAGTATAAGCACAATTAATAATTCAGCTCTTTATATTGGTTGCCAAGGCACTAGTTCTACAGCTGAAAGTTATGGAAATTTTAATGTTGGAGAAATTATTATTTATTCGCGAGCTTTAAGTGATGGTGAGATTTTAAGGGTTAATCAATATTTATCGCAAAAATGGAATATTAAATTTTAAAAGGGTGCCAGATTACTTTTAATTTTTTCATTTTATAAAAATACTCTAAACGCATTCGGTGTAATCACCCTCACCTTGCGGGAGGGTCGAAATTGCAAAGCAATTTCGGGGAGGGGGCGGAAAGCCTTAAATTAAAAACCAAATAATTCAAAAAAATTTAATAAATAAATTTTGAGTGAAAAAATTAATTTAGTAAAATATAAATTCCCCCTCCCAAAATTTTCTTGCAGAAAATTTTACCCTCCCGCAAGGGGAGGGTGATTGCACCGAGTTTCGTAACGAAGTTCTGCTTGGTGAGGGTGATGAACCAGTAGGCGTTACAAGATTTGCAAAAACCCAAAACTCATCGCGGATACGGCGATTTACTCGCCGTGAAGCGATTCAATTTCTCCCTAAATTTGCGAAGCAAATTTAATGCGTAGCAAATTTAATTAAATCACCCCAGCTTTTCTCAACTCCTCTTGAGCTTTTTTAAAATCTGCTTGGAATTCTTTATTTTGCGTCAAGCCACCAATAAGAAGTGTCGCCAGCTGTTTTC
>CAJBXX010000032.1 GCA_903959715.1 uncultured Alphaproteobacteria bacterium
ACAAACATCAATAAGAGTCACAAATATTATGATTGAACAAAATGTTATCGTCAGCGAAAATGGTAGAATTATAATTCCCGCTATTTTCAGAAAAGAGTTGAATATAAAATCGGGAGATGAGCTGATTTTAAGGCTTTCGCCCGATAATGAAATAATTATTCACAGCCCACGACAATCTTTGCAAAAACTGCAAGATTTTGCGGTTAAAAAAAATAAAACTAACTTGGTCGATGTCTTGATTGACATGAGACGCAAAGAAAATAATTAAAAATATGACCACTAAAATTGTTCTTGACGCATCCTCGGTAATAGCCTTAATCAATAGAGAAAAAGGTTGCGAAATTGTCGAAAAATATTTGGAGGAAGCTATTATTTCAACCGTGAATTTTGCCGAAGTAATTTCGGTTGTTAATCGAGAGTTATTTAAATCCGAAGCTGATAGAGTTGAGGGGTTAAAATTAATAACCGATACTTTGCCTCAAATAATCGATTTTGATGTTAATCAAGCAATTATCTCGGGCGAGCTCGATTCGATAACTAAAAAATATGGCTTATCCTTGGGTGACAGAGCGTGCTTGGCTCTGGCTAAATATAAAAACATCCCCGTGCTTACGGCAGACAAGACTTGGAGCAAATTAAATCTGGGAATTAAAATAAAATTAATTCGCTAAAAAATATTGAGATGACATAAATATTTTACTTATAAATTTAGTAAAATATATTTAGAGTTGGATAAGTTTTTACCGCAAACTTAATTAAAATAATGATGACAGAAAAAAATTCAGAAAAAGCCAAGATAATTTTTATTGAAGCTAAAGAAAGCCTTCAATTTTCAAATTTAAACCTTGAGCAGCTCGATCAAAAAATTTCGCGTTTTTCCACTATTTGCGTTGTTTCTATTAGTAGTTTAACGGCTGTTTTATCTTTTTTAAAAGATGGAAATATTTTTTTTACATTAGGTTTATTTGTTTTGATTATTGGATTTATTACTGCTTTGTTCGAAGCTTTAAAAGCTCAAAAAGCTAGAAAAACTGCTCCCAATGGATTTGAAGCCAGCATAATAATTAACCATGAAATAATAACCAGAAATAATGAAATTTATTTGATGGAGTGTTTGGCTTTAACTTATGAAGAAAAAGCTAATTTTAATAATAAATTGTTTGAAAATAATGCCTTTTTATTCAATAAAGTTTTGCACAAATTAAAATATTTTTTCATCTTTTCAGTGCCATTTATGTTTTTAGGTTTGTTTTTAGGTTTATTTAGCCTTGAGATTTGGTTGTCACTGGCTTCCAAGATAATGGTTTTGGTTTATCATCCGTGGTAGAATTAATAATAGGTTTATCGTTTTTAGTTTGATTTGGTTTGGAAGATTTGTCGTTGTTAGAGTTAGTCCTAGCGTAATTTTGATTTGAATTGGGATTTGGCATATTATTAAGTGAATTTTTTGAACAAAATTATCGTTTATTTTCTCAAATAATACTTTCGATAAAATAAAAAATCAAATATTTAATCTTCTCGCAATATCCGCGATGAATTTTTATAATTTTGATTTGATCTTAAAATAATTCACCGAATATTTTTCAGTGAAAAAAAACTTTTTTCGGAGTTTTTTAAGGCTTTTAAAATTTTTGGAAAATAGCAATTTATTTTTTCATCGACCTGCCATGGCATATTGAAAATAAACATTCCACACGCATGCATTTTTTTTGGAAATTCTGAATTTTCTCCGATATCACAAATAATATGGCTAATTTTTTCAAATTTTAATTCACTAATTTTTTGATAAAAATTTGCTAAATTTTTTTCATCGCCCTCAATGATTGGATGCCACAATAAGTAGATGCCGTTGGCAAAACGGCGTTGACCATCTTGCAATGAATTTAGTGCATCTTGATAATCACTAGAAATTAAATTGTGATTTTTTTCGTAAGCTGGATCGATTAAAATAAGAGCGCGTTTTTCGCGGGGAGGGAGCTTTGATTTTAAAAGATCAAAACCATTTTCTTGGACGCATGAAATTTTTTTATTGCCAACGAAATTTTTACGCAATTCTTGAAAAATTGGTGGATTATTTTCGGCAAAAATCGCTTTATCATCAAAGCGTAAAAAATTTTTAATAATTAATGGCGAACCCGCGTAATATTTGAGCTTAGAAGGTAATTCTTGAATTTCGCAAACATTAATTTTAGCTAAAATTTCCAGAAATTTTTGAGGTAAAATTTCTTGAAAATTAGGTTGCTCTAAAATTTTTTTTAAGCCTTCGTTAAACTCGTTAGTTTTGGCAATTTTTTCATCAAAAATTGAATATTTTGCCGAAGATGAATGAGTATCGATTGCTAAGAAAGAGTTGGGTTTTTCGTGGAGTTTTTCTAGGCAAAAACATAAAACACAATGCTTGAAAATATCAGCAAAATTTCCGACATGAAAATAATGCTGATAATTCATTATTCCTCGATTTTATCGTCATCTTCTTCGCTAAATTCGCTGTGCGGAATAACTTCGCAATTGCCGTTAGCGATATAGGCATCGAGTCCGACGGTGGAAATTTCTTTGAAGCGACTATCGCCAAGAATACGAATCAAAGTGCCGACGGGGCCAGAGGTTTGAATGTTAAAATAAACTCCGGTTTGTTCAAATTGTGCTTTAAATCTCTCGCAAAGATTGCCTTTTTCGCATCTTTTGATGATTTTATTTTCTTTGTCTAAAATCAAAAAAGATTTGATATCGCGTTTTTTACATTCATGTTTGGTGCAAATAAAACCGCTCTTCGGAGTGCATTTTAATTTTTTCCAAGCTTTGGCGGAGTTAAAATAATTTTCGGCATCGGTGAATAATTTTTTAAAATCAATTTCTTGAATTTCTTCGCGAGAATCAACTTTTTTTGCCCCAAGTTCGGTGTTTTTGATTTTATTATTTAAATCAATTTCCTTGGTAAAGCCTTCGGACGCAACGATTGAAAGTAGTGATAAAAAACAAATAAATAATTTCATAAATTTAAAAATAATTTTAATTACCGATTGCAACGCCTTTCCTTCTAGGGTCGGCGCCACCATAAAGCTTTTTGTCGACAATTTTTATTGCCTGTATAGCACTGGTTATATTAGTGATTTTTACTTGATGTCCTAATTTTTGCAAAGGTTTTTTTAAAGAAGTGATATTTTTATCTTTCTCAAGTTCAATGAAATCATTTAAAGCGATGAAATTCGGAAGTGATATCGCCTCTTGAATATCAAGGCTCCAATCGAGAGTTGCGATTAAAGTTTTTAAGACATGTTGAATAATTCTTGGACCATTTGGCGAACCTAAAACCATAATTAAATTATTTTTTTCGTCAAAAACAAAAGTCGGCGACATTGAACTTCTCGGCTGTTTTAGCGGTTCGACGCGATTTGCCACTAATTCATTTTTAATTTTTGGCACAAAAGAAAAATCGGTCATTTGATTATTTAAAATAAAGCCATCGACCGCAATCGTTGAACCGAAAGGATATTCAATACTGCTCGTCATAGAAACTGCGTTGCCATATTGATCGACGATCGACAAATGTGTGGTTGAAGGCTTCTCAACCGTTTTATAAAAAACTTTTTTAGCGGTTTTGAAATCGCCGGGACGCACATTTTGATTGGCGTAATTCGGGTTAATAATTTTAGCGCGGGCTTGCAAATAATTTTTATCAAGCATTTCTTTAATCGGCACATTTTTAACATCGGCTAAATATTGATTACGGTCGGCGTAAGCGAGTTTAGTGGCTTCGGCAATCAAATGCACCGCTTCTTTGGAGTTTATGCCAAGTGATTTTAAATCGAAATTTTCAAGAATTCCCAAAGTTTGAAGAATGGTAACGCCACCCGAGCTCGGCATCGGCATTGAGCAAATTTTATATTTTTTGCGATAAGTTCCGCACAACAAATCCCCGGTCGAAGAGCGATAATTTTTTAAATCTTGAACACTTAAATATCCCGAATTTTGTTTGGAATTTTTTACGGCGAATTCAATATTTTTAGCAATTTGCCCTTCATAAAAAGGCTTGATGCCTTGATTGGCAATGGTTTCAAGAGTTTTAGCAAGTTGATAATTGTGAATTATGGTGCCAATTTTTTTTGGTTCGCCATCGCGGTCAAAATAAATTTTCATGCCATCGGAAGTTGATAAATGTTTAATCGATTTCAAATTTACGAACATTTTTTCGTTGAGCGGATAACCTTCGCGAGCAATCTTAATGGCGGGTGCAAAAAGTTTTTGCCATTTAATTTTTCCATATTTTTGATGAGCATTTTTTAAAGCATGAAGTGCACCCGGAGTTGCGACCGCAAGTCCGGTTCCAACAACCTCTAGAAATTTTTGTGGATTTCCTTCATTGTCAAGAAACATTTCGGGAAAACTGCTGATTGGTGAGGTTTCGCGACCATTGAAATAAATATTTTTTTTAGATTTTTTGTGGTGATAAAGTAAAAATAAACCGCCACCGATTCCTGAAGAATGTGGCTCGACAACATTTAAAACCATTTGAGCTGAAATTGCGGAATCGATAGCGGTGCCACCGATTTTTAATATTTCAGCGCCGGCTTCGGAAGCGAGTTTTTCCGAAGTGGAAATCATGTATTTTTCTCCAATTACACTTTTATATTCGCTAAAACCGACATCGCCATCGCCGTTCCAATCATCATTGTTCGCAAGATTTTTGTAAATATATTTTGAATCCGAACAATTTGTCGTTAAGAAAACAAAAATTAAAAAAATTATTTTTTTCATTTTATTATTTTGTAAGAATTTAAATTTCAAAATTATCAACACCAAACAGGTCGGATGATAAAACCCAACCCTTTTCATCGTTTATTTTCAAGGCACACCACAGGTTTTCGCATTTTAAATATTCACCAATAACAAAATTTTCGAGATGAAAAATAATTTTTGAATTTTCATCTTTTTTGGCATGCATATCAATAATATTTTTTTTACTAAAAGTTATCAAATAGCGTTTTTTGGTTATTAAATTTTGTGCGACCCAACCACGCCCGCCTTCATAATCTTCAATTTCATACCAATTATCATATTCACTTATAACTTTTACGGGAAGATTGCGTAATTTAAAAGTAAATTTAACTGGATAATTTGCGCCCGGACCCGAGCGAATATTGGTTTCATTTGATCTTAGCGAGGCAAAATAATTAACTTCTTGAATTTGTTGCGTCGCAAAAATATCTTGAGAAAAAATAAATGAGATAATAAAAAATGTTAAAAATAGTGGATTTTTAATCATTTTTTTTAGAAGATTTAGATTTACGGAATTTTACGGCACCCTTGGAAATGTTGGTTTGAGAGGTTCTCGAAACCGCCAAATCATCGTTTTCAACATTTTTAGTGATAACGCTTCCGGCACCAATAATCGCTCCATTTTTAATTTCAACCGGTGCTACTAAAGCACTATTTGAGCCGATAAAAACATTGTCGCCAATTTTAGTTTTAAATTTATTAAAGCCGTCATAATTGCAAGTAATAGTGCCGGCGCCGATGTTGGTATTTTCGCCGATTTCGCTATCGCCGATATAACTCAAATGATTAATTTTAGAATTTTTGGCAATTTGTGATTTTTTTATTTCAACAAAATTGCCAATGTGAACATTTTCGTGAATTTCGCTTTGAGGGCGAATCCTTGCGAATGGACCAATTACGGCATTTTTTTGAATGTGAGCACCTTCGATATGACAAAAAGATTTGATTTCAACATTGCTGGCGATTTTAACGGCGGAACCAAAAACAACATGTGGATGAATTATCGTGTCTTGAGCAATTTCGGTATCAAAATTAAAGTGAACGGTTTTTGGCGAGACAAGAGTAACACCGTTTTCCATCATTTTTTGGCGAATTTGTTTTTGTTTTATTTTTTCAATATTGGCGAGTTCGACGCGAGAATTTACTCCCAAAACTTCGGCGATATTTGTTTTGATAAAAGTGCATTTCAAGCCCTGATTATCAGCAATCGCAACAATGTCGGTTAGATAAAATTCTTGTGCAGAATTGTTGTTTTTAATTTGCGACAAAAGATGGGGCAGGGCATCGCCATCAACCGCAACTACGCCGGAATTACAAAGAGCAATTTTCTTTTCAATTTCGTTGGCGTCTTTAAATTCAACAATTTTTTCGAGATGTCCAGAATTGTTGATAACTAAGCGTCCATAAGCATTTTCTTTTTCATCATCAAAACTCAAAAGGCACAAAGAAAAATCATCGATTTTTTGCAACATTTTTTCAAGAGTTTTGTGAGAAATGAGCGGAGTGTCGCCGTAAAGAATTAAAACTTTTTTGTGTAATTTTTTGTTATCATTAAAAGTTGACATAGTGCATGAAACCGCGTGTCCAGTGCCTTTGCGTTCATTTTGAATAATAAAATCAATTTGTTGATTTTTATGTTCGTTTTTAATTTTGTCATAAAAAATTTCCATTTCGGGCGAAACTACAAGAGTGATATTTTTTGGATTTAACTTTTTAGCTTCATCGATAACCATATTAACCATTTCGCGCCCAGCAACGCGGTGCATAACCTTAGGAAGCTCTGACTTCATGCGAGTGCCCTTGCCAGCAGATAAAATAATAATTGAAATATTGTCCATTTGTTTTATTTTCTTTTAAATATATTTAATTTGCTAATTAAAGTTTAGAATTGATTTTTTTAAATTTTTTATCAAAATTTACTTAAATTTAAGCATAAAACCATCAAGATGTTTTGTTGATTGAGATGCTATTTTAAACAAATTTATTTTCAAGAATTATGAAGAATTATTTTAACATTTTTTCCTATTATTTAATAGCTCCGCTTATCTCTTTTTTAATCGTATTTTTTTACCTTGATTTAAATATTTTTAAATATGGAGAATCAATTTTGTTTACCTCGGGAGACGGCGTTATGGTATTGTCTATAGTAAAATTAATAACCAAAGAAGGTCTTACTTATTGTTCAAAATATCTTGGTTATCCGCAAATTGACACTAATTGTTTTGCCGATTATACATTAAATAACAGCATTATCCAATTTTGGATAATAAAATTTTTGTCTTTTTTTTCAAAAAGTCCTTTTATCGCTTCTTATTATTATGGTTTTGTTGTAATTTTTTTAATAGCATTTTCTGCTAATTTTTGTTTTAGAAAAATTGGAATATCAAAATTTAATTCTACTCTTTTGGCGGTTTTGTTTTCGATTACTAATAATAAAATTTTTTATTTTAACACTCTTTCTGTTGGAAATTATTTTATTATTCCATTTGCTATGTTGATGAGTTTTTGGGTTATCGACGGTAAATTAGTTTTTATTAAAATAAATGAAAATGGCCAAGCAAAAATCTCGCCAAACAAATATTTTTATTATTCCGCAATAATAAGTTTTTTTGCTTCAATATCAAGTGCTTATTACGGCTATGGATGTATAATTATGTTGATGTTGTCGGGGTTTATTTTTTTCATTCGCAATCCAAAATCTTATCAATTTTTATTTTCAATAATAATTTCTTTCCTTATTTTTGTTTTGATTGCTGTTCTAATAAATTCTTCAACATTGATTTTTTGGATTCAAAATGGCTTTAATGATTCAGCTTCCAGATATGCCTCCGAGAGCTTATTTCATGAGATGGCAATTGCTCCATTAATGCTTCCAATCGAAGATCACATTATTAAACCCTTTGGTAAATTTGCAACTCAATTTAAGGGGGCTTTTGCCTCAATTACCATTGGTGAAAAAGGCTTTCATCAACTTGGATTATTTGCTTCCATAGGTTTTTGTTCATTGCTTATTTTTGCTTTATCTGCGTTGTTTTTAATTCATCAAAAGGATTTAAGATATAAATTTTGCGGTTTAGAATTTACCAAAGAAAGATATTATGTTTTAAATGTTTTGGCGGGTCTTAATTTGTTATTAATTGTGTTTTTTTGTTCCGGGGGCTTCTATTTGTTTGTGCATTTTTATTTTTCACAAATTCGCGCCACCGCAAGGCTAAATGTCATTTTCATTTTCTTAGCTTTAACTTTTTTTGGTATTATTTTTGATCAAGTAATTGCTCAGAAAAAAATATTTAAAAAAACTATTTTTATAAAGATTTTTATAATAATAATCTGTTCTTTAGCCTTAATTGATGGTGTTGGCGGGCCCACAAAAATTTCAAAAAATTTTGCTAATTACAAAAAAAATTACGAAATTCATAAAACTTTTGTTGAAAATATAGAAGAGTCTTTACCATTGGAATCTAAAATTTTTATGATGCCAGTCAAGGGTTTTCCTGAAGTAAAATACGATAATTATCAATCCGTAATTGGTTATATTTTTAGTAAAGAATTAAAATTTTCTTATCCTGCTCCAAAAAATCGTAAATCACATTTATGGCAAAAAGAAGTGGCGGATTTACAATTTCAAGATTTTGTAAAAAAAATTAAGGAAGAAGGTTTTGTCGGAATCTGGATTCAAAGAGATATTTTTGATAAAATCGAAACTAAAATAAAAACTAAAATAAAATTAGTGGATTTTGAAAATAATGTTAAAAAAATCTCGAAAAATTCAATTGAATCGAGTGATGAAATTTTTGTATTTTACGAAATATAAAACTAATCAATAAAAAACCTCGCATTATTTTTGAAAAAATGCGAGGTTTTTTTAATGCAGTTTTTATGAAATTAGTTTTTATTTTTATCAACTAATTTATTTTTACCAATCCACGGCATCATGGCGCGAAGCTTCTCTCCCGTAGCTTCAATTGCATGAGTTTTGCCTTTAGAGCGCAATTCATCAAAATGTTTTTTGCCAGTTTTATTTTCATTCATAAATTCCTCAACAAATTTTCCCGATTGAATTTCTTGTAAAATTTTCTTCATTTCGGCTTTGGTTTGCGAATTTATGATTCTTGGACCTCTAGTCAAATCGCCATATTCAGCGGTATTGGAAATTGAATAACGCATATTGGCAATTCCACCCTCGTAAAGTAAGTCAACGATAAGCTTCATTTCGTGTAAACATTCAAAATAAGCCATTTCGGGAGCGTATCCAGCTTCGGTTAAAGTCTCGAAACCAGCTTGAATCAAGGCGGTAACGCCTCCACATAAAACGGCTTGTTCACCGAATAAATCGGTTTCACATTCTTCTTTAAATGTGGTTTCGATAACGCCCGAACGACCACCGCCAACGGCAGAAGCATAAGAGAGGGCAATTTCTAAAGCTTTGCCCGAAGTGTTTTGAGCTACGGCAACTAGACATGGAACGCCACCGCCTTTAACATATTCGCCACGAACTGTGTGTCCGGGACCTTTGGGAGCAATCATAAAAACATCAAGATCGGGACGCGGTTTGATTAATCCGAAATGAATATTTAAGCCATGAGCGAAGGCAAGGCTGGCGCCTTTTTTCATGTTATTTTGTAAATCATTGGAATAAAGTTCGGCTTGAAGTTCATCGGGAGTAAGAACCATCAATAAATCAGCCCATTTCGCGGCCTCAACATTTGTCAAAACTTCAAAATTTGCATTTTTGGCTTTGGCGATTGATGGCGAATTTTCGCGAAGAGCGATTTTAACTTCTTTGACTCCACTATCGCGAAGGTTTTGAGCGTGAGCATGAGCTTGAGAGCCATAACCAATTACGGCAACTTTTTTGTTTTGAATGATGCTTAAATCGGCATCGCGATCGTAATATACTTTCATGAAAATAATGTTTGTGTTTATAAATAAAACTCGAAAACAGCTTACATTTTTTTGATAAAAATTGTCAATTGCTAAAATAAATTTTTTAAATTTCGCATTTTCAATTACGAAATAAAATTAGATTTTAAGATGGGCTCTTAAAACATTTGCATTTTATTTCTTGAGGCAATAAATTTGTGATATTAAAATCAAAATAATTTTTTGAGATTTGTTTCTTTGAGCTTTGTTTTTATTGGTCTTGACTATTGTCTAAATTGGTGCCATAGGCTTTAAAGAATTGTATTTATTAATTTTTAAAATAAAATTTTATGTCCAAACAAACCTTTCAGCGCAACAAACCGCATGTTAACATCGGAACCATCGGTCACGTAGATCATGGTAAAACAACTTTAACTGCTGCAATTACAAATTATCTTTCCAAAAAAGGTTTAGCAGAAAAAAAA
>CAJBXX010000033.1 GCA_903959715.1 uncultured Alphaproteobacteria bacterium
GCGTCTTTGAGATTTTGGAATGCCAAAATATCCCGCATAAATTTCTAAAGTTTCATAAACATTAAAAAACGGATCGATAATTAACTCTTGAGGAACGATGCCAATTTTAAATTTAGTGGCTTTTTGATTATCATCGATATCGATTCCGGCAATCTTTACTTGTCCCGAAGTTTTTTTTACCAAACCAGCTAAAATATTGATAATGGTCGATTTGCCAGCTCCGTTTGGTCCAAGTAAACCAAAAAAAGAGCCTTTTTTTATTGTTAAATCTATCGATTTCAAAGCATCTTTCGATGAAGATTTTTTAGATTTTTGGTAAGTTTTTTGGAGATTTTTTATCTCAATTGCGTATTCCATTTTAATCTAAATGAATTTTTATTTTTTTAAATTTTACTAGATTTAAAAACTCTTAAATTATTTTTTTATCTTTCAATAATTCCTGCAATTCTTGCGCTTGAAACATTTCTTTAACTATGTCGCAACCACCGACAAATTCACCATCAATATATAGTTGCGGAATTGTTGGCCAATCAGAAAATTCTTTGATACCTTCGCGAATTTCTGGATTAGTCAAAACATTTATATCAACAAAATTAACATTTAAATTTTTTAAAATTTGCACTACAACTGCTGAAAATCCACATTGCGGGAAATCTTTGGTGCCCTTCATATAAAGAACAACTTTGTTTTCTGCGACAGTTTTTTTTATTTCTTCAAAAATATTATCCATATAATTTTAATTTGATGAGGTCTTGATTTCAATGGCGTGAAGCCTGTTATTTAAAATCGAATCCAGCGCTTTATGAACAATTCGATGTTGTTGAATTTTATTTTTTTCAACAAAACTTTTATCAATAATTTCAATACGATAATGGTCTTTGTCGCCTACTAAATCAACTATTTTGATAGTTGCATTTGGGAAACTTAATTTAACAATTTCGTATAATTCTTTTTGTTCTATCGCCATAATTAAATTTTAATTTTTTCAATTTTAGTAATTTAAATTTTAATCGACAAGGTTTAAAAAAAGAATTTTAAAACCGTAATCATGCTTAGAGAAGTAATTAGAATTCCGACTATAAACATCAATAATTTTGTAGGTAATTTGGTGGTAATTTTAGCAGCAAATGGTGCGATCAATATTCCGCCCAAAATAAGTCCTAAAATAATTTCTGGATTACTTACGCCGATAAAAATGGCAAAGGACAAACCCGTTGAAGTTGTAATAAAAAATTCTGCCGAATTAACCGAACCGATTGTGGTTTTAGGCTCATGACCGCTTGATAATAGTGTTGTTGTGACTACTGGCCCCCAGCCCCCACCACCAATGGCATCAACCGCACCTCCCACCAATGCAAGTGGCGTTATTTTTTTAGAACTAATTTTATTAGTAAAAATATTTTTTTTAACGGCTTTTAAAATAATGTAAAGCCCCATGATTACTAGATAAATCGATATCCACGGCTTCAAAATGTTGCCATCAATATTGGTTAAAATTATTACCCCAATTATTCCGCCGATTATTCCGGGAAAAACTAGATTTAAAAACAGTTTTTTATCAATATTGTTTAATCTCCAATGACTTAAGCCCGAAGCTCCTGTGGTAAATATTTCGGAAATGTGAATTGAACTCGAAGCAATTGCCGGAGAAACTCCTTGCGATAATAAAAATGTAGTGGCGGTAATACCATATGCCATGCCGATAGCACCATCAATAGTTTGAGCTATTATGCCAATTATAAATCCATTTAAAAAATCTGAATAATTAATTGCTTGAGTTTTTTGAACAAACCAAAAAAAACAAACTATGATTAATAAAATTATTAAGAATAGAGCAAGAAAATTTTGAAGATTATGATGTTTGTGTTTGGGTTTTTTTGTTGACATTAGTTTAATAATTTTTAAGGGCTAAACCAATTTTGCTTAGCCCTTAAATTAATTTAGTTAGCTAAAAAATCCGCGTCTTTTTTTTGAAGGATCATCACGATCACCACCGCGACGATCTCTGTCGCCACCACGATCACGGCGATCATCGCCACCTCTTCTATCATCACGACGATCATCTCCGCCTCTTCTTCTGTCGCGACGATCATCGCCACCTCTTTCGCCACGATTATCATCGCCACGAGGTGAAAATTCACGCTCATCAACCATGCTTGGTTTATTAGCAATTTTGTCAGAAATATCTTCGCCAGTAATTTGATCAACACATCTGTAGCTTAATTTAGGACGACCTTTTTTATCAAAACCAATAACTTTGACTTTAACAACATCACCTTCATTGATAACATCTTCAACGAAATCGATGCGATATTCGGCAAGCTCAGAAATATGAACGAAACCATCGCGATTATTTGAAATACTAACGAATGCACCAGCGTCGATAACTTTAACAACTGGACCTTCATAAATATCACCGATTTCTGGTTCAAAAGTTATTTCTTGAATCATGCTAATAGCTTTTTTAATACATTCTGCACTGTTTGAAGCAATTTTAACTATTCCGCTATCTTCAATATCAACTGAAGCACCCGAAACTGCACATATTTCTTTAATTACTGCACCTCTTGAGCCAATAACTTCACGAATTTTCTTTTGTGCAATATTGATGATTTCAATTTTTGGAACATTGTTATTAAGTTCGGTTCTAGGAGTTGACATAACTGCATCCATTTTGTCAAGAATATGAATTCTACCTTCAAGAGCTTGGTGCAAAGCTTTTTCCATAATTTCAGCGGTGATACCGTTTATTTTTATGTCCATTTGAAGCGCTGTAATTCCATTTCTTGAACCCGCAACTTTGAAATCCATGTCGCCGAGATGATCTTCGTCACCCATGATATCAGAAAGAATAACATAATTATCGCCTTCTTTAATCAAGCCCATGGCGATTCCAGAAATTGAAGATTTAATCGGAACACCAGAATCCATAAGAGCAAGAGAAGCTCCGCAAACCGTAGCCATTGATGACGAACCATTTGATTCGGTTATTTCGGAAACGATACGAGTTGTGTAAGAAAATTTTTCGGCATTTGGATAAACTGGATTAATAGCTCTCCAAGCGAGTTTTCCGTGACCAATTTCACGGCGTCCTGGTGATTTTAATTGACCGACTTCGCCGACTGAATATGGTGGGAAATTATAATGAAGCATAAAAGATTCTTCCGCCATTACTGAATCTAAATTTTCAATAAGCTGTTTATCTTTGCCACCAGCTCCGAGCGTTGAAACAACCAAGGCTTGAGTTTCGCCACGAGTGAATAATGCCGAACCATGAACTTGTGGTAATACGCCGACTTCAATTTCAATTTGTCTAATTTGATTAGTCTTACGA
>CAJBXX010000034.1 GCA_903959715.1 uncultured Alphaproteobacteria bacterium
CTTTTTAAATAATTTTTTAAAAATATTATCACAATCTTCAAGGCGGAGTAGCTCAGTTGGTAGAGCAGCGGGATCATAATCCGCGTGTCGGGGGTTCAATTCCCTCCTCCGCTACCAAATTTTCTTTATTTGCCTGAATTTCTTTCGTAAAATTATATTTTATAAACAAATTAACTTGAAAAAAAATTAATTTAGTTATTAAGTTAAAAAATATAAAATTTAGAGATAAACCAATAAAAACCCACGCCAATGTTAAATAAAAACCTCGAAGAAAATCAAATCAAAATAGCTTTACAAGAAGTTAAGGATGCCATGAAAAGCAGTTGTGAATCCGCAAATGTATTGGATGAAAAAACTCATAGTGTGATTAAAGTAATACTCTCAATAATTTTTGGTTTATCGGTTGTTATTTTTGTTTATGATAGCTCGAGTCAAATATTATGGCCAGCATGTATTTTGATGTTTGGTGCTTTTGTTTCTTTAATAATTTTGTGCTTTGGATATACAGCTGGAAAATATCATTTATATGGTGATTTAATGAAGGATATAGAAAAAGAAGAGTCCTATTATCACGATTATAAGGGGATGTTAATATATTTAATCAAAACTTATCAAGTAAAAATTGAAGGTAATACTAAAATTAACGCTATAAAAGGAGCTTTAGTTGATTGGTCAATATTTACCGCG
Organism: uncultured Alphaproteobacteria bacterium; assembly: GCA_903959715.1. Lineage (GTDB taxonomy): Bacteria > Pseudomonadota > Alphaproteobacteria > Rickettsiales > UBA1997 > CAILUF01. The sequence continues at coordinate 688 of CAJBXX010000034.1, forward strand.
GTATTTTTTGCCAGTATTGCGGTAGGTGCATATTTTTGCCTATAATTTATTATAAAGACTTCGTGTCTGTTGGAAGTGGTGGAAACTTAATTTGCGGTGGCGTAATGCTACCTTGATTAACAGGGCTAGTAGAGTTAATTTCGGTCATAAAATTTATCTTATATTATCGTTAAAAATGTCCTTAAGATAGGATTTTTTTTGAATGGATTGTAAAATATTGTTATTTTTATGTCGAGCGATAATTGCTAAAAATATTGGTGAATCTGTCGGCTGAAATTAAAAAAGTTTTTGGGATAAAAAAATATAGCAACTTAACTTTATAATAAAATTTCTCACAAAATCTCGCGAAGGTTGCAATTAAGTTTAAGGAAATTAAAATTGCCAACATATATTAAAATTTAAAATACTTAAATATGTCGCAACAATTTGAAAATACTACTCCGTTCTTTGGTGCCAATATTGTTTTTATAAATGAGCTTTATCAAAAATATTCTCAAAATCCAGGATCGGTTGATGCTTCTTGGGCAGATTTTTTTTCAAAAAATCACGATGAGGTCCGGGCAATTTTAGCAGATTACAACGGTCCATCTTGGAGCAAGAGAAGCCTTAAGGTTGTAGGTTCACAAGATTATGATATTTCTTCAAATTCACCAAAAGAATTGCCAAAAAAAGATATTAAAAATACAAATCAAGTTGCGTCGAAAGATTTAAATATTCGTTTGCAAAATTTAATTGCGAATTATAAAAGATTCGGACATTCGGCTTCAAATCTTGATCCTCTTGGTTTAACCCCGCCAAAATATGTTGCCGAAATTGATTTAAAAAATAATGATATCGACGATTCCGATTTGGAAAAAGAAGTTAATTATGCTGGTCAAAAAATTAAATTAAACCAAGCAATCGCCAATTTAAACTATATTTATTGCAACACAATTGGTTACGAATTTGAATATATTCGCGATCAACAACAAAAAGATTGGTTAGCTCGCGAGGTTGAAAATAGTGCTTTCGAGCCAGTTTCAAAAACCGAAAAACAAAAAATTTTACAAGAAATTATTCGCACCGAGCGGTTCGAACAATTTTTGCATAAACGCTTTCCTGGAGCTAAAAGATTTTCAATCGAAGGTGGAGAATCTTCAATCTGTGCAGTTGAAAAAATAATCGATGCCTCGGCGCGAAGCGGGGTCAAAAAAATTATCATCGGAATGGCTCATCGTGGCCGACTCAACACCTTGACGGGCGTAATGAATAAGCCATATCATCGCCTTTTGGCGGAGTTCCAAGGCACTCCGGGAATTCCCGAATCAATTACCAAATCAGGCGATGTTAAATATCACATGGGCTTTTCATCGACTCGTGAAATTGGTGGTAATAAAATCGATTTATCTTTGGCGTTCAATCCGTCGCACCTTGAAGCCGTAAACACTGTTGTGACGGGCAGAATTCGTGCAACGCAAGATTTATTGCAAGATGCTTCCAGAACCCAAGCCTTGGCTTTATTGATTCATGGCGATGCGGCTTTTGCTGGTCAAGGTTCGGTTGCTGAAAGTTTGGTGATGAATGGAACCGCGGGTTATGATACGGGCGGAGTTATCCATCTCATTGTTAATAATCAAATCGGTTTCACGGCGAATCCTACAGACTCTAGAAGTACGCAATATGCTTCGGATTTAGCAAAATCAATCGATGCTCCAATTTTTCATGTAAATGGCGATGATGTTGAGGCGGTGGTAAAAATTTCTGGAATCATCAGTAAATATCGTCAAACCTTCAAAAAAGATATTGTTCTCGATGTGATTTGTTATCGCAAATATGGTCATAATGAAGGCGACGAGCCTCTTTATACGCAACCAATTATGTATAATAAAATTAAAGACCAACCTTCGCTCGAAAAAATTTATTCACAGAAATTGTTAAATGAAAATTCGATTTCGCAAGTCGAATATGAAAAATTAGTTAATGATTTTGAAGCATTATTGAATGCCGAATTTAACAAA